>JAFZTO010000158.1 GCA_017618795.1 Clostridia bacterium
CTTGCTTTCCTTTGACACAGACAGACTGATTTCACCGTAATCGGCATTGCCGTCCGAAGGGATTGCCGGCGCAGTGGACCTGCGGTTGAGCATACCGACACCGATTGCGGCACCTGCAGCGATTACCAGACAGGCAGCAATAACGGGGATCCATCTTCTGAAAGCGCTTCTTCTCTTCTCGGGTGCGTTTGACCCCAGAACCTTCGCCTCGATTCTTGATACCGTGTCTGCCGGGACTTCCTCCCGATCGATATCAGCGAAAAAGGGTTCGAGCGTTTTCGGGTCTGTCTTATCAACCATTGATTTAAAAGATTTTTTCATTGAGATTCTCCTTTGAATTTTGTCCGGAGCTTTTCAACAGCTCTGTGAGCACGGGTATCGACGTTGGATACCGTCATATTCAGTTTCTCGGCAATGATTTTTGAACTCTGGCCCAGATAGTATTTTCTGAACATGATATCGGAATCCGGATGACCCATATCCGCGATTTCTTTAAAGATTCTTTCAAGAAGGTCTTTTTCGGCAATTTCCTCGACAATATCACTGCTGTCCGGAATCTCAGCAAAGAAATCATCTTCATCCGTTGAAGCACACGTGAGCCTGTTTCTTGAACAGTTAAGCGCTGTGTTTCTTGCAATGATTCCAAGATATGTTTTTATAGATGCTTCGGGTCTGAACTTATCCAGTCCGGCCTGAAACTTTAGAAAAACATCCGTGACACAGTCTTCTATTTCCGATGAGTCGCAGATATCCGACAGGATACCTCTCACGACGCTGAAAACCAGGCCCGAGTACTCCCGAATGAGCAGGGTCATCCCTTTATTACGGTCGGTTCCCAGCAGTTGAAGCAATTTATGATCAGTCATTGCTCTTACCCTTCTGTTTGAATCGATTCACTACTGTAAACACAGTTCACAGGAGAATCTTACACTAAAATCAAAAAAATTTGCATTTGCCCGTGTTATAAAGGCGGAATGATATAAATAAACAGACTTTACGCCTGTGAAACTTATAAAAAACACATCAGGCAGAAATGAAAAAAGGCAATACACGTTAACGGGTTTAAAAAAAGAGGCATGGCGTCTGCCGGATGGGACAGGTGAAAAGAAAACGGCACCGCAACCCGGGATGCCGTATCAAGTGCCGGCAAAACGGCGAATGCGCAAGCCCCTCTGTCGTCCCCGGCCTCAGTCAGAACGGCGTCGTATCCGTATAATCCGCCTCCGCTCAATTCTTCTTCTTTTTATTCCGCAGTTTGCGCCCAGCCTCGTTCATTGTCTTCGCGGCTTCGTCGTCCCGGACCGTTCTCTCCGTGCCGGGCCTTGCGTGTATGTCCTCCGTTATTTCGCAGTCGTACTGCTCGCGCCCCTCGAGGCTCGTGTACATTATCCCGGTGAAGCACCGGCCCGTGTCAGGGCCGCGGGACGCCGCCCGGCTGTTTCCTCTTTTTTCGTTTTTTGATGTCGCGCACCTCTCCGTCTGTTTCGGCTGCATGCGGTCCGGCGCGTTTACCAGACGAACGGAATCACTTTGTACCGTACTTTCTTTTTGTACTCCGAATATCCCTCAAGCCCCTCTTCCAGGACCTTTTCCTCGTTTTTCATCCGCATCGAGATGATCGGTATGTAAAGCAGCAGAATAGCGAACGAGACGAGCGAGCCCAGGATTATTCCCATCGAGAGAAACAGAAACAGGGTCGCCGAATACATCGGGTGACGGACAACGCCGTAAAGCCCTGTGTCTATCACCTTCTGGTTTTCCTGCACTTCGACCGTTCTTGAAAGAAAGGTGTTTTCCCTCAGCACTTCGGCGTACATGGCGTAGGCCAGCAGAAACACGACGGTCCCGGCGATAACGGCCCAGACAGGGAGCATGTACCACCCGAAACGGAAGTTAAGTCCCGCGGCGACGAAAGCCGCGAGGAACATGATCCCGCTGAGTGCCACTACGGCCTTCTGTTCGGTCTCCTCTTCCTTCGCGTTAAGACGTTTTTCGAGAAGCATGGGATTTTTTACCATCATGACGATCCCGGCCGCGAACATCGGAACGAACAGGACGGCGATGAGAAGCCAGCCGTTCGGATATTTTACCGTTCCGGCGGAAACGAAAAGTATCAGTGCGAATATCAGGAGGCCGAGAAAAAACTTCGCAATTGCCTGAAATAACAGTTTTTTCGTCATGTCTTTTTTCCGTCCGCGGGGTTATATGCCGTCTGCCCGGGCGGTCTTGCCGTCTCCGACGATCAGGCAGAACACGTCCTCGTACCGGCTGGATGTCTGAGGCGCGTCCGGATCGCAGCTGCCGTTCAGCAGCACTTCAAACGCAACGTAATAGGTACCGTCCCCGAGCTCCGAAAGCGCCTCGAACGAGGATTCTGCCTTTGAGTACTTTTTCCCGTCGGATGAAAGCAGATACACCTTTTCGACAGTTCCGTTGACCTGTACGGAATATCCGACGGGACCGTTTAAATGAAGAACCGGTATTTCCGTGCCCGAAATCGGAACGTTTCCGTTAACGAGGTCTACAACGTCGTATTTGTCCACGACGGTTTCAGTGAAGGTGCCGTCCCCGTTGTCGGTCAACGACCACAGCAGGCAGCCGTGCGGTACAACCGTTTCGGAACCGGACGTTACGCTTATGTGCTGCGCGGGACTGCCCGGCCGGCTTTTCCTTGTCACGCCGGTCGCGTTTATCTCGTATTTCGCCGACCATTCGCCCGGGGGATTGGTTTCGTTTATTTCCCGTATCTCTCCGCTGTACGAGACAGTCACGACGTCTTTCTCGATGACTGAATCGAAACTCCCGTATATGACGCGGAAGGGAAGTCCTTCGGAGTCAAAAGCGTAGAAGCAGTAGGGATTGCCGTCCCTGTACTCAAATGCTGGATTTCCGGGGCGCGTTTCGGCGACCGTCAGCGTGACGGTCTTTTCCTTTTCGTTCCCGGCTGCGGCTGTCGCCTTCAGCATGGCGTTTATTTTCTCCCGCTGTTCGTCTGTGACAGTCATGGATTTTCCTCTTTTTACGTCGCTGAAAGTTCCGCTCGAAGAGTGATAGCCGACCTCACGGCTTTGCGTGTAGAAAACGAAATCCGGATCGCGCTCGGCAAGGCCGCCGGTCCAGCTGCCGTTGTTCAGAACGTCTATTATATAGCTTCTGTCCTCTGCGCTTAAAATGATCTCGGCGTTTCTTAGCGTATTGAAGCAGAACTGATCCCAGGGCGCCTCGTAAGGTTTAAGGCATCCCGGCAGTGCAAAAAGCAAAAGGAATGCCGCTGTGGAAAGTATAAGCCTTTTCATTTTGTTCATAATACCCCTCCTTGTTTTTTGTATCGCTCACGCCGCGGACGTGTTTCCGGCGTCGGAGTACCTGCGTTTTCTGCCGCATACCGGTAAAAGAACGGGCGCGGTAACGCCTGCCGCAAAGAGCGCAAGCCACATGCCGGGACGGAGAACGTCCCCTGTTCCGGGAGAGCCGCCGACCTGACCGAGCGCCACGTAAAGATCGTAGTAGTCGTCGTAAAGTCCGAGACACGCGTCCATGCCGACGTTTGCGCTGAACGCCTTCTCGATCACTCTCTCCCACGAGCCGTACTGCGCGTAGAGCTCGTCGGGAAGCGGTCCCTCCTCGTGACCGTATTTCTCGAGGTTTCTCTGTTTAAGAGTCTCAAGGCCTTCAGGGTCGTCTTTGTACGATTCGAGGCGCAGTTCGTTGCGCTTCGTGCTGACCGCCCGGGCGATCTCCCCGACGCTTTTGTTTTCGCTCCGCATCTGCCTCAGCATTTCGTACATCGAAGCTATGCTTTCGTGGTATGCGATCCTTTCCCGCCGTCCCTTTTCGACGGTCCCGGGATCCGACCAGTCGGCCGACGCGTACTGCTTCAGGCTTCCGGTCTCATTCGGACGGAAGCCGTAAACCGCCGTTTCGTCCTTCACTATGTCCTTCATCGCCTCCGGGTTTTCCGAAGGGTCGTGAACGTACGAAAAACCTGCCGCTTTTATGCCCCCGCCAAATTCAGCAAATATGCCTGCCGACAGCAGGAGCGAAAGCACCAGACATATTACCTTTGCCGTTCCGTTGTTTCTGTTCATTCTCATATCCCTTTTTTGAAGTGTTTTTCTTCCCGGCGGAACCTGCAGCGCCCGCGCGGAAACGCGCTGCA
>JAFZTO010000159.1 GCA_017618795.1 Clostridia bacterium
GAGGCCCGTATCGCGACCGCGGAGAACGACGATGCTCTGAGAAAAAAGGTCGCGGCCGAGTGGTCGGAACTGAACGGGGTCGAGATAACCCCGGAGATGATAAACTGCGACGGATGCCGCACCGGCGGCAGAAAAACGCCATACTGCGAGTCGCTGTGCCCGATAAGAAGGTGCGCGACCGAAAGAGGATGTTCCACATGCGGGACGTGCGTGCGGTTCGGCGGATGCGAAAAGTTGTCGGCGGTAACGGGAAACAACCCGGAGGCCCTGGGCAATCTGCTGAGGCTTTCGGAGGGAAAGAAATGAAAAAAAGAATCATCGTACCGGCAGTGGCTGCCGTTGTCGCTGCGTGCCTTGCGGGAGCGGGATTTTTCATCGGCAGAGCGGTCGAACGCAGGGAACGCATCGCCGAACGCGACTATCTCATACAGGTGAACAGGAGCAGCATGGAAAATCTTGACGTGAAAGAGGGAACCTCCGTATACGTCATAGGGCACCGCAGTCCTGACACCGATACCGTATGCAGCGCAATCGCGTACGCGAGGTTTCTGTCTCTGCTCGGGTACAGAGCCGAGGCGGCGGTCACGGAGACTGTAAACAGGGAAACGGCTTTTGCTCTGAAGCGTGCAGGAATTGAAGTTCCGCCCGTACTGGGAGACGCTTCCGGGAAAAACGTCGTGCTTGTCGACCACAGCGAATACGCCCAGGCGGCCGCAGGCATGGAGGGCGCGCATATCGTCGGCATCATAGACCACCACGGAATA
The DNA here is from genome assembly GCA_017618795.1 of Clostridia bacterium. Classification (GTDB taxonomy): domain Bacteria; phylum Bacillota; class Clostridia; order Oscillospirales; family CAG-272; genus Colimorpha_A. Next base: position 765 of record JAFZTO010000159.1, read on the forward strand.
GGCAGCGTGCTGACGGGTCACCAGGTCGCGTATAGCGCCAGGCCCATCGGATCAACCTCCACCATAATATGGCTGGATTACCTGAATTACGGTTTTGAAATCCGCGAGAGCACCGCGTTTCTCATGCTCTGCGCGATTCTGTCGGATACAGACAATCTGACCGGTTCGACGACGACTGACGCCGACCGTCAGGCGCTTGAGTATCTTTCGCGCGTGGCGGAGGTCGGTGACGTTGACGCGCTGTTCAGAGAAATGCACGCCGAAAAGCTGTCATACGACGGGATGACCGACCTTGACATACTGTTTTCGGACTACAAGGAGTACGAGGCGGGAGGGAAGACTTTCGGCATCGGTCTTGTGAGCGCGATAGACGAGGAGACCGCCCGCGAACTTGCCGAAAGAATGAAGAACGTTCTTCCGCAGGCATGCGAATCGAAAAACGTGGACTACATGTACGTATCGGTCGGAATGCGCGAAAACGGCGAGAAGATAGACCGTGTGATATGCGACGGGCAGTCGCGGGAAGTGTTCGAGAAGGCTTTCCCGGGTTATGACGAGTTCGACGGGACGTCCTTTGTCTTTCGCACCGGGATAGGACGGAAAACAATATTCGTTCCGGGTCTCACCGACTATCTTGTCAACAACCCTCAGAAATAAGAACAGCGTCTGAACCGTTGTGAAGACCAGAATCCGGAAAGGGAAAAAGTCGAATGAAAAGTGCCGTAAGCGCGTGCCTGCTCGGTGAAAACTGCAAATACAGCGGCGGAAACAACTTCAGCGCGAAGGTGGCGGATTTTGTAAAGGGGCACGAGGTTACGGCCGTCTGTCCGGAAACGCTCGGAGGCCTGCCTGTCCCGAGACAGAGATCCGAGATCGTTAACGGGGTCGTCAGATATGAGGACGGGACGCCGGTCGACTCGGAATTCAGGCGCGGAGCCGGGATTGCTCTGAAAATCGTAGAAGACAGCGGCGCAGAACTTGTCATTCTGCAGTCAAGGAGCCCGTCATGCGGCGCAAAAGAAGTGTACGACGGCAGCTTTTCCGGCAGGCTCGTAAGCGGACAGGGCATATTCGCGCATCTGCTCGAGGAGCGCGGCATAAGGGTCATCGACGTCTCCGACCTTTGAAACAGGCAAGCGCGTGCGCATGCGGCACGGACGCGGAAACGCCGGCAAAAACGCAGGCAGAAGTAAGTATCCGCAAAACAGGAGGGAAAGCATCCATGTCTGAAAAAGAAACCGGGAAAAAGGTTTTGAACCGTCTGAAAATCGAATTTGCGGTTAAGCAGAAGAAGGGTCTGCCGTTCATAATGGCGTCTGCGCTTCTGTGGGCAATCATGCTGGCCGCTTTTCTGACGGGTCTGGATACCGGCGTGAAAAACATAATCGCCATGTGCTGCTCGGCGCTGCTCGTGCCCGCAGGGATGCTTTTCGGGAAAATAACGAAAGTCGACATTTTCGGCAGGGAAAATCCGCTCAGCGGTCTTTCGGTCGTCGCGGCGCTGAATCAGCTGCTGTATCTTCCGGTCGTAATCTGGGCGATGTACGCGGTCCCCGACAGAATGATCATGATCTACGCGGCGGTTGTCGGAGCCCATTTCCTGCCGTACTACTGGATTTATTTTTCCCCGACGTATTTTTACGCGTCGATCATAATACCGGTGCTTTCCCTGATTTTGGGAATCTACGCCGGACAGGCGGCCGTATGCGCGGGTTTCGTCGCTTTCGACATCATTATCTGCATATTGCTGTGTCTTGAATACAGACAGGCCAAGAGATATCTGGAAGGCATGACCGGCAGGGAACAGGAGAGTACCGGTGAAAATGAAAACGCTTTTTAAAAAGGACAAAACGAAATATTCCGAAAGTCTCAACGGGTACTGGGAGGAAGGCTACCACTACTACGTCGAAATAAGAGACGGCGCGATGACGGTGCGCGACTACAGACGGGAAATCGCGCTGGAGACGCACATCTCCTACGACGCGGACAGGCTGGAAAGGGGAGAGCGCACGGTCATTTCGACCGAAGACAGCGTGCTCTCGCGCGACGGAAGCGGCAATCCCTTCACCATGATAGAAGAGCTTGCGTACGAGAACGGCGAACTTAAGCTACTGTATTACTATACCATCATGGGAGAGACTCTTTACACTCTGAAAAAGGTACCGTGCGGTCCGTTCGAACACATAATAATACGCGACGAAGAGTACCTTCCCCGTCTTCAGGGCAGGTGGGTCGAATGGTCGAAAAACGGGAAACGCACGGACAGTCTTACCATATTCGGCGACAGGCTGACCATACCCGGCGCAAACAGGGTCCAGGTGCACGTCGTGAGCTACAAATACGACAGGGACAGGGTCTATATCGTGCCTGCGAATCTGACCTCCTCCGACTTCGGCGCCTGGACGCAGATAGAGGTGCTGCCGGACATGCTGACGACTAGGATGATCGTGTTCGACGCCTCCGTTCCGCTCTCGGTCTTCGCGCGCGCTGACATGCTGGATAAAATCGAGATACCCCCGGCGGCGAAGGAGCCTATCAGAAGCACGATGACGCACATCCCCGGGAAGATGTTCATGCCGATAGGGTTTAAACCCGAACCCACGGCTCCGGAGAAAAAGGAAAAAAAGGAGAAAAAGGAAGGCGCGGCGTGCTGCCCGTGCTGCGGCTTTGAGCTCGGAGCCGATCACGGGAAATTCTGTCCCGAATGCGGAAGCATGCTGTAAGTGATAACGGAAGCAACGTCGGTTAAGCGGAAAATGGTTCTATTTACAGAAAGACCTGTTCTGCGCCCGCGAAGCAGAAACGGAAAAGCACGGTGAAAAAAGGTTATTCGGAGGGCGGGATGTCAAAGGTTATAGTCGGAATGTCGGGAGGAGTGGACAGCGCGGTCGCCGCGTTCCTTCTCAAACAGCAGGGATACGAGGTTATCGGAGTGACTCTGCGCACGTGGCAAAGCCCGGACGGGAATGACAGCCGCTGCTGCGAGATCGACGACGCAAGGGAATCGGCCCGGTTAATCGGTATACCATACTACGTGTTCAACTGCACCGGCGAATTCGAAAAAAAAATAATAGATCCTTTTGTCTCAGATTATATTAACGGGCGTACTCCAAACCCGTGCGTGATATGCAACCGGGAAATAAAATGGGAACTGCTGACCTATTACGCAAACGTTCTCGGCGCTGAATACGTCGCAACGGGACATTACGCTTCCGTCATCCGCCTGGAAAACGGGAGATTTACTGTAGGAATGGCAGATCATGCGGAGAAAGACCAGACGTATATGCTCTATAAGCTTACGCAGGA
>JAFZTO010000160.1 GCA_017618795.1 Clostridia bacterium
GAAAATCCGAAATGCAACTCTTTCACCCCCCCCCGTAAATCCCGAATTATGGGAATTTATATTGTTCATTAAAATCGAAATGCGTCGTTCCGGTTTGGTTATTGTCACTTTTCCCTCGGAATCTAGCAATGGTGCGACGCCGGCACAATAGCAGGATTCCCAGACATAGTATTGAACACCAGATTCATTATCTACGATTATTTGACTTTGGCCCTCGTCACGCACACGATTTCCTTCTTTTAAGATAACTTTGAATCTGCATTTTTATTCGGCATTTTTTCCTTTAAATTAAGACATCATTTTCGTCGTAAAGAACGATTTCATCCAATTTGTCTTACAATTTCAGCACCGCAGGAACTTCGTCCCAACCTTTCGGCAGCTCTTTTTCTTCAAAACCGAACGAGCGGTACAGTTTCCTCGCTACTTCGTTTTCCGGCTCGTATGAGAGGCAGCAGTATTCCGCTTCGCCGAGGGGCTTGGTCTTAATGAATTCCAACGCAAGCTTCAGCGCTTCACTGCCGTAGCCTCTATGTTGATACCTCTTGTCGATCATAAAGCGCCACACCTCATAACTGCCGGGAAGAAAATAGGGTATTTCTTCTCCTTCATTACATATCCCTTTGGCGTATTCGAGATCCGGGCAGTAGCCGATCATCAGGAATCCGACCGGTTTGTCTCCCAAATAAATGCCGAAAGGCAGCGCGTACCCCTTTGACGAGATGACTGCGTATGCTTCCGCAAGGCTGTAAATATTGCTCGCCACAAAGTTCCGCTGATCTACCTTTACCCTCAAATCGATCAGTTCATCGTAATTCTCATAATTAACTTCTTTAAGTGTGATTTCCGGTTTCATAATCTGTTCCTCCGTAAGCCCAGGCTTGCCAGGATTGTTTTTACTCCGGCAAGCCGGAATTTGTCAATTGCTCATTTTTTGAAAAACTGTTTAATGCGTTCAATAAAAGTTGGTTTTTTAAAGCTATTCCAAATCTTTTTTTCATCGCAAGGTATGCCAAAATCAAGGTAATCAAAAAATACTGAGTCAAACTTTTCCCAAGAAATGATACCTTCTTTTGCCATAGAATAATACTCATCAAAGCAGAACATGTCTCCCCAGACCTTTGTATCGAAATCTCCGGAGCCGCCAATATGTGACGCGACCGCATACATTGCAGTTGCAACCTGTTCCTTATTTAACTGTTTTGTATGATAGGCGTTTTTCAAAAACAATCGTATTCTATTACAGACATTCTCTTCATCGACAGATTCTTCCAAACGATATTTCCTGAGAATAGAAATGGCTTTCTCTTTATCAGCTCCGCACCATGCCAAATCCAGCACAATATCACTCAATGGATCTTCCGTTTTCAAATAAGTATTAAGCCATTCATCGTATTCGGATGAATAGCCAAGAGTCAACAGTATTTCATAATAGAAAGCTTCTTCGCGATTCAATAGTTTCCTCCGCAAATCCCAGTTTATCGAGCTCATTAGCAGGATTTATGTCCGATCATTTTTGTTCTTTTACGTCATTTTTCATTCCGAAATTCAGTATTTGCCGGGAATATCCGAAAACCTTTTGTAATTACAGCAATGTCAGGATGTTAACTACACCCGTGCCGCTTTGCACCGGGAAGGCGTCGGACGTAAGGATCGCCGATGTCCCGTCCGCCGATACAGTTACGGTCTGTACAAGTTTATGACCGTCGTCAGGCGTAAACGCAAGCAGTTTTAATTTGCCGTTTTTAATGCCGTATATTTCCGGATCGGATACGTTATCCGCGTCAAAGTCAATTTTATAAATAACGGGCATTCCGCTCCCCGTTGAGACCGCGTAATTGTCGTCTTTTGCGATTATCGTTTCTTCTGTCCTCAGACCGACAATGACGCGGGAAAGCCCGAAGTTTTCGTATATCATATATCCGTCGTCCGTCACGAAGAAGCGGCTTACGTTCATGCCGATCTCGTTTAGGGCGTCCTGTCTGCCCGAGATTCCGTGAATGTCTGAAATTGCGTTAACGAGGATGTCGTTCACCGACTGTTCCGATGTTTTATTGTAATTTTCATCATACCGGTCGACGAACAATTCGTTTTCGCCGCCGTTGTTCAGCTTAAGCCGCAGCAGATAAAAGCCGTTGTCCGCCGCGCAGACGCTTCGCAGGGAATCCGCGGACGAAGAGAACGAAAGAACTTCCTTTATTTTCCCCGAGTCCGGGTCGAACTCATATATCTTATCGCTTTTGTCTTTCGACGTTTCGTGGTTCATTATGAGCAGTTTGCCGCCCGACGCCGTCATGGCAGCGTACGGAAATCCGTATTCCGATACGGTATATGTCTTCATAGTTTTACCTGCGGTATCGAACGCGAGCAGCAGTAGCGGTACTGCGGCGTCGCCGGCGGGATTGCCTTTGACGGCGAGCGTGTAGATCATGCCGTTAAGCTCCGTGCGCGCAAAACCCGCTTCGTATCCCTGGTCCACCAGTTTCCCGAGATAAATGTCTTTTTTGTCTTTCAGACTGAAAAAACGGTACTCGGCGGTGCTGGTATACGAATTCTCCTTCATCGTAACAACACTGTAAAAAATCCCTTCATTCACGGCGGTGAAGCCGGCCCGGTCATCGATCTCGCCGAGCCGGGTTCCGCTCTCGTCCTTTATCGCTATGGGGTTTACCGGCGTTTTTCCGCTTTCATCGGCGGGGTCTGCTGCCGTATTTGCCGCATTGTTTGCTTTGCAGCCTGCCGCCGCCGTCAAACAGACGGCCGCGAAGAGCAAAGCGGTTATCTTTCTCAGCATTTTCTCATTTTTCCTTCCGTTAATCATACAATCGTACCTGTAAACCGGAATAAATATCAATCGATTGCAAAATTTTCCGTTTTCAGATCGCAATAGAATCTTCCGTCTTCCGCCGTGAATTTCAAAACGCAATAGTCAGGATCGGTAACGCCTCCCTTATAAAAAACAGTGTCGCCTTTGCGCCAAATCATATCTTTTGTCTTCTGGTCTGTCAGCACTTCCATTCTGCCTCTAAGCATAACGCCGGTGTACTTTATCAGACCTTTATAATAAAAATATACACATGCATTCGGATTATTTAAGTACTGTTTAATTCTCATTGAAGAGGTGTTTGTTGAAAAATAAAACTCCTTTAACCCGTCAGTTTTTCTCGGCCTCAGCATCGCTTTAACGTTCGGAAATCCCTTGTCGTCTACCGAACAGATAAAAGCAATTTTTTGATGTTTGATAAAACATGATATTTTTAGTAAATCCATCATATTTTTCTCCAAAATTCCCAGTTTATCCGGTAAATATTACTCTGTAAAGAAGATATTTACAGGCTTTCTTTAAATGTCTCCACATTTTCCTTGCGGTTTTGGACTTTGTACCTTGCGTAAAGGATAATAGTCGCGTCTGAGATGCCTTCGATCATAGCTTCGGTCGAGCCTTGTTCGTAAAGGCTATTTTTCTATAATAAAATATAAAATGCGTCAGTCAAGTTCAAACAAACGCTTTTCCATCTTGGGCACCTGCCCCTTCAGCGAGACAAGAATTCCTTCTGCGTCTGAGTTCCCGTTCGCAAATTCGCGCATATAAAATCCCTGAGGCACGCAAAGACGGTCATGAAGAGGATACCACTCCTCCATAAGGAATGACGCGTATTTTACGTATCGGAAATCTCCGACAAGACGGTATTCCGCGCTTATTGTATCAACCGCAACTGATCGGCCGCCTTTGACCGCATCTATGATTTCAGCCGTTGTGTTTCCTGTTGAAAAAACTATCGTCGAGCATATGCGCGAATTGCCGTTCATATCGGTCGAGCCGTGGCTGTCTGTTGAACCGACAACCGGATATTTAAATCCCGCTTCGCGGTTTTCGTAGTAAAATGAAGTCTGAAAGCCGTTATGCTGATAATAGCTTTCTCCGCCAAGCACTTCAAATGCATCAAAAGGTTTGCGCTTATAGAAATAATAAACATAGTCTTCCGAAAGCTGCATCGTTTCGCAAAGCCAATAAGGGTGCGGAAATATTCCAAGGCCTCCGCCTTCCGCGACCTTCTCATATGTCCATTCGGAAACGGCCATTGAAAGACGTTCGGATTCAAGCGGACGATCTATTATTTCGGCTCTCTCGCGTATCATATTTATAAAGTCTTCACGTGTCATTACAGGAGGGCAATTACCGCTAAGGCTGCGCCAGGAAGGGCAATCTCCGGCAAGTTCCTGATTTGCATTAGGCGTTACAAGCGCGTTTATACTGAACTGTCCGCCGCAGTTAATGTAATGAACGTCATTCAGAGGCAGATGAACCTCCTCTCCCGGAATTATGAGCATATCAGTTATCGGGCTCGAATCATCGGGTCCGATGCGAAATTTTTTTCTTGCCTGAAGAGACGGATAGTACCTGCCATGATCGGATATAATTGTGAAATCATATCCCGCTTCGCGATAATTGCCAACAACCGTAAACGGGTCCTCACTTCCGTCGGAGCGGCACGTATGCATATGAAAATCTCCGCGGTATGGATAAAGCCCCTTCATATCGTTATCAAGAGCGTAAACGCGAAGAGTACATATAATTCTGTCTTCATCATAGACCTTGATGAAGTACATGCCCTCGCACCGGCACGATACTGTGAGATTAATCACGCCGTTTTCATCTGATTCAGCGAAACATTCTCTTGTGTATCCCGAACCGGTGAAGCGGCTCTCCTGAGCGACAGAAACCTCAAGGATTTTTATCGTATATTTTTTTCCACTTTCAAATGAGTATTTCCCGTTCAAGGCGCGTATGTGCAAACAAACCTCTCTGTCTGTCAAAAAACAGATTGGAGAAATTTCAAAATAATATAGTTCGCGTCTCATTTCACTCCTTAAGGACGTCATTCAAGATGAAAAACGCCGCGCAGATCGACTGATACCGGGCTGTTATCAGGATTGGTTTCCATTATGTCGGCCATATAGTCCCACCACCGGCGGCAGACAGGAGTATCCGCGCTCTTTGCCCAGAGTTCCTCGTCCTCAAGCTCGATATAGCCGTAAAGAACATTGGTCTCGGTGTCAAGCCAGATCGAATAATTATGACCGCCGTACTGATGAATCATATCCTTCATCTCGTCCCAAAGAAGATTATGCCTCCTTTCGTATTCCTCGGCCATACCCTCGTAAAGCTTCATTTTAAATGATTTTCTTATCATGATTTTCACCTCTTATGAAATAATTATTTATTGTGATTGAACAGATGCCTATATTTCTGCTTTTGCCTTTTATGGTCAGATAGTCGGCAAGCATACCCTCATAGGTCATACCGCATCTCTCCATAACTGCCCTTGATTTAAGATCCCCATCAATAAATAAAGCTTCAATTCTGTTTAAACCGAACTTGCTAAAGCCAAGATTGATAATTGCACTTACTGCCTCTGTCATAAAACCGTGCCCTTCATAATCCGGGTTCATCGCGTATCCTATCTCCGCACGATTGTTTTCCGGGCTGAATCTGACAAATCCAACGGTCCCGATCATTTTCCCGCTCTGTTTAAGGACAATCGCCCAGTCGCAGAAAACGCCTTTGCGGTAAAGGGCTCTGGTTTTTCTGATCCATTCGCGCGTATCATAAATATCACGATGAGGATACCAGGAAAGAAACTCGGTAACATCCTCACGCGAAGAATATTCAAACATGTCTTCAGCGTGCCTTGAAGCAAGCTTTTCAAGAACAAGTCTTTCCGTTTGCATTGTCGGGAGACATGACGTAAATTTTTTATACTCAGAAATATCCATTTTTCCGTTTCCTACTTGAAAATAGCTGGAAAAAAGTGTATAATATTAAAAACACTGAAAAAAGAGGTAATAATCATGACCAAAACTTACGAGGAC
>JAFZTO010000161.1 GCA_017618795.1 Clostridia bacterium
GAGATCCCGCGCGCCGCTCTCACCGCCGACGACATCGCCAAAGAGGCCGAGTTCTTCTGCTTCGGCACCAACGACCTCACCCAGATGACGTTCGGCTTCAGCCGCGACGACGCCGGTAAGTTCCTCCCTGCATACTACGACCAGAAGATCTTCGAGAACGACCCGTTCGCCAAGCTCGACCAGATCGGCGTCGGCAAGCTCATGAAGATGGCAGTGGAGCTCGGTAAGTCCGTCCGTCCCGACATGCACGTAGGCATCTGCGGCGAGCACGGCGGCGACCCCACGTCCGTCGAATTCTGCCACAAGATCGGCCTCACGTACGTCTCCTGCTCGCCGTTCAGAGTTCCGATAGCAAGGCTCGCAGCGGCACAGGCAGCGATTAAAGATAAGGCGTAATAGACGAATAAAGTCCGCCGGAAGCGGCGGCAGGTAATTGCCCGATCTCGGGGGATATCCAGGGGTCGGGCAGTTTTTAAATTATTGTTGTCTGAAACATCGAATGTTTTTTTAATTAAGCAATGAAAGTCAAAATAGATACTGAAGAAAACCCTTATGTGCTGGATTATTTGTCAGATTGTTTATGGAAAGACAGACGCATTACCGCGCTAACAAGAAAAAATGCTGATTTCATTGAGGCAGTTGTAAGATTATAAAGAGGAATGATAATGGCAGATATAATAACCGCCAACATTGGCTTTGAAAAACAAATATGGGATGCGGCATGCACGCTTCGCGGAAGTATGGACGCTTCTGAATACAAGCACGTTATTCTTGGGCTTATATTTCTCAAATATATTTCAGATCGGTTTGAAGACCTATACAATTGGCTGGTAGAAGAAGGGGACGGTTTCGAAGAAGACGTTGACGAGTATACATCTGAAGGCGTTTTCTTCGTCCCGCAAGGCGCTCGTTGGAATGAAATTGCTTCCAAGGCACATACGCCGGAAATCGGAATGATCATTGACGATGCTATGCGTGCGATAGAAAAAGAAAATAAGCGACTTAAAGATATCCTGCCTAAAAACTTTGCACGCCCCGAACTTGACAAACAGCGGCTCGGTGATGTTGTGGATTTGTTCACCAATATCGATATGGTTGACAAGGGCAATGAGCGTGATCTGCTCGGCAGAACGTATGAGTATTGCCTTTCTCAGTTTGCCTCCCAGGAAGGAAAAAACGCAGGCGAATTCTATACACCCTCTTGTGTCGTGCGTACGCTTGTTGAAGTGCTGCAGCCTTATCACGGCCGCGTGTACGATCCCTGCTGCGGTTCCGGCGGTATGTTTGTTCAGTCGGCCCAGTTCGTAGAAAAACACAGCGGCAGTATAAACGACATATCCGTTTACGGTCAGGAATTCAATCCTACCACCTGGAAAATGGCTCAGATGAACCTTGCCATTCGCGGTATTGATGCAGACCTGGGCAAATTCAACGCAGACACATACATAAACGATGTACATCCGACCATGCGCGCCGATTTCGTTATGGCGAATCCGCCGTTCAACGACGATCATTTCAAGCGAGAGCAGTTGATGGACGATCCCCGTTTCCCGTATGGTTTACCAACTGCGCAGAACGCCAACTATATCTGGATTCAGCATATGATCTATCACCTGGCGCCTGGCGGCAGAATCGGACTTGTGCTTGCAAACGGTTCTCTTTCTTCTCAATCCGGCGGCGAGGGTGAAATACGCAAAAATATCATCAATGCGGATCTTGTAGAATGCATTGTCGCTATGCCGACGCAGCTCTTCTACTCTACTCAGATTCCGGTATCTCTTTGGTTCCTGTCCAAAAACAAAAAACAGAAAAACAAAACGCTGTTTATCGATGCCCGAAAGATGGGCTCGATGGTCACCCGCAAACTGCGCGAGTTGACCGAAGAAGACATCGCCCGTATTGCAGGCACATATAACGCGTATGTCGATGGAACGCTTCAGGATGAAAAAGGTTATTGCGCCGTCGCGACCACCGAAGATATCGCAAAACAAGATTATATACTAACGCCCGGCCGTTATGTCGGTATCGAAGAGCAGGAAGAAGACAGCGAGCCGTTTGAAGAAAAAATGGAGCGTTTGACGTCTGAACTATCCGAATTGTTCGCCAAATCTCACGAATTGGAGAATGAGATTCGCAAGAAGTTGGGGGCATTCGGATATGAAATCTAAAAAGTCAAAAAGTGAGAGGAAAAACGATCGAATCCAAGCTTTAGAAAAAGAGCTTGCGTCTAAAAAGAAAAAAGAAGATGAGCATTCTATTACTATAAGGTTAGATCAGACCCAAGTCGACGAAATAATGGATCAGCTAACCGAGAAAATTGAGTGGTCTACGAACAGGATTGTCGATGAATCAGCTAATAAAACGCCAATCGTAATAAAACCTCAGAAGAAGGACATGTTTTCTTCCTTAATACGCTGGATACTATCAGTAGTTTTCTTTGGGTTTGGGGTTGGATTGATAGCAGTCCTTATTACAAACTGGTCATCATATTGGATTGGCGGTACGAATAATATTTCCACTCTCTGTGTGATACTGATTGGGCTAATAAGCATAACAATTGGGATTGATCTGTTTCGTGAAAAAGACAGGAATTATGTTATTTCACTTTTTTCTGCTCTTGTTGCATTAGTCGCTTTAATTGTGACTTTGGTGAAATAATAATTGATTGGGAGTAAAAATATGAAATGCAAATTGGGAGATATCGCCATCGTAACAATGGGACAATCACCAAAAGGTGATACATATAACAATAATGGCGTTGGAATGCCGTTTTTGCAAGGAAATAGAACTTTTGGCGATAGATATCCAACATTTGATACATGGACAACATCTCCTACAAAGATTGCGGAATCGGGCGATGTTATTATGAGTGTACGTGCTCCGGTCGGCGACCTAAACATTACTCCTGTAAAGATGTGTCTAGGCCGCGGCGTTTGTTCGATTCGCGCAATCAACGGATGCCAAGATTTTATATACTATTTAATGAAGTTCTCGATGAATCAGTTACTTAGTAAAGAAAGCGGAACGGTATTTGGTTCAGTAAACAGGAACGATATCATCGGACTTGACGTTGATATTCCGAATGATATCAGCATCCAGAAGCGAATAGCACGATGCCTTGCTGTTATAGACGAAAAGATTGAAACAAATAAGCAAATAAACAATAATTTATCTGAATTAAAAGTTGATAGTTCTGCAGC
>JAFZTO010000162.1 GCA_017618795.1 Clostridia bacterium
CGACATTTTATACAGAAGAGTTGGGTGCGCAGTCGACACGCCGCGGACTCTCTGTATAATCCGCCCTTTTAGCTCAGTTGGTTAGAGCATCTGACTGTTAATCAGGGGGTCGTTGGTTCGAGTCCATCAGAGGGCGCCAAAATTTAACAGCTCCGTCTTTTTTACGCACCCTTAGCTCAGCTGGTAGAGCAACTGACTCTTAATCAGTGGGTCCAGGGTTCGAGTCCCTGAGGGTGCACCAGACGGAGCTTTTTCTGTTTTCGTTCCTCTTTGAAAAGAGGAACCGAGAAACTTTTTGGCGGCTACGCCCTTATTGCGTTAGAAAGAGCAATTTTTGAAATATGTGCTTTCTCTATAAAAGGCGCTTGCAGATTTTTTTGTTCTTTCGCGTTGTGTCGGAGCGAAGCTGTTTAAAAGTTTTTGGTTCCGCTTTTTACAAAAAGCGGAAAAAAACAGATTTTTTTAAAATGCAAGCGGCGCTTGACAAAATTCAAAATACTTTTTGTTGACTGCGAGGACAAAATACTGTATAATAATTATAAAGATGCAGCGTAAAAGGGAAAAAAGAAAAATGCTTTACGAAAACATAAAAAAACTTCGTAAGAAGAGCAATATGTCCCAGGAGGAGCTTGCCGAAAAGCTCGGAGTCTCAAGACAGAGCGTCAGCCTCTGGGAAACAGGACAGACTCAGCCGACGATCGACAACATAATAGCTCTGTCAAAGATCTTCGGAACATCAACGGACGAGATACTCGGGAACCCGACGGGGACGCCTTCGCAGGGGAGCCCTCCGGAAAAGAAGAAAAAACTGATCTGGCCTTTTGTTCTGATGATAATCGCGGCGGCCGCCATCATCGTCGCGACTATCCTTATTATGCACTCTAACCGGAGTTCCGGACAAGAGACAGAAGAGCAGAGTTCATCTCAGCAGACGGACATTGCGCGCGATCCGAAAACAATGCCGATATACGAGACAACGGCGCCGGGCACAACTCAGGAACCGAAAGTGTCAACCGCAGAGGCGTCTGCGACCGAGCCCGTTACTTCCAAGCCGGTTACACAGCCTCCGGCAACTACAAAAGAGCCGGAGGAGCCGTTTGACCTTTTTGAGTACTGCAAGGAATTTGCGATAAAGATCGGAAGGGTGAACGGTGACTATGTTATCTATCAGCAACCATCCACAAAATACGGCGGATTTGAGGGCGAATATTTCTCCATTACGTATTGGGGCGACAGTGATATGGTCGAATTTTGCCTCCACTGTCCTCTCAGCGAGACGTTCAGTATCAATTTCTATCTGAAAATGAGAGGTGGCTTTAATCACAAATATGAATGGTCGTCATCAAGGTATTTCAGAGACACGGGCGAGAGCCTGAGATTTGCGTGGGGATATCTCGATCCGTCAAAGTTCTCGGCAAAGCGACCGCTCAGCTGCAGCGAATATATCGGAAGCACGGACGGCCAGGATGATTTTATGGAAGAAAGCAGAGTTGGGATTTGTGACCTTATAAAGTGTCTTAAAAAATTTGCCAAGGTCGAAAAAATGAAGTGTGACTGGTCTGCTTTTGAATTCAGAAATTTTTAGTGGAAAAGAACAATGTGGTGGATAATAATCGTGATCATCGCGGTGATTGTAATCATCGCAGCGGCCTCATCATCCGGAAGCGGAGAGCAGCACGGGGACTATAACAACCTATTTGCGGGGTACAGCAGCTCCGCACACGACGCGAAAAAAAGAAGCATTTACGAAGACGCGGAGGTACGCGAAGCGGGCAAAGAAGGAGAGGAGATCGTCGCGAATGTTTTACGCGGTGTGTGCCGCGACGGAGACATGTACTGGCGCAACGTAAATATAGAGTGCGACGGCAGAAAGTCCGAAATTGACCACCTGATTCTGACGGAATACGGGCTTTTCGCTATAGAAAGCAAGAATTACAGTGCCAAGGGCGAGGTTTACGGCGAGGACGGAGACCATGAATGGATAATGTACAAACCGGAGTACGGTGAGAAAAAGCCGCAGACAAATCCAGTAAAGCAGGCCCAGCGGCAGGCGGGAATACTGGGGAAAATACTTAAAAGGTACGGCGCGGGCGTATATGTGAACCCTTACGCCGCGCTTGTGTACGACAACTATAAGGGGAACAGCGAAAAGGTCCTGAGAAACCGCAGACAGGCCGACCGGGCGATCCACACGGGTTATAACGATAAACCGCTGCCCAGAGACAGGTACGAAAAGGTCGCGTCCGTTCTGACGAATAATCTCGGGGAGAGAGAATTCTAAGCTTTACCGGTTGATTTTTCCATTAAAAAGTGTTATAATTATTGTATATAGTTGTTGCTCTCGGGGGTGCTTAAATGAAAAAAGCCATATTATATGCTTTTATTGCTCTTGCGGTTGTTTTTGCCGTTATGGGCGCGTCGGTTGCGGCAGGAGTTCTACTTCGCAAAACACCGGCAACTCCTGGAATCGTCGAAAGCACGTTCGGCAATGCGTCAGATGAGGTTGGTTCGACAGTTTATTCAGGCTCCATTACCGAACCTGTAACCGTATCTGTCGAATCGGGAGAATCTCCCGCAACGTCAGAACGGCAGACTGTCAATACGTATCAGCCCGAAGAAGGTCCTGAAACAACAGCCTGAAACGTGGCGGTGTCATCAGGCGACGATATAGCCGATACAACCGAAACCGCTCCTGAAATTACCGAAAACGATGACCCGGGAACAGTACTTCCGGACACTGATGAACCTGTTTCGTCCGTTCCGGCCGGAGAACCGCTGCCTGAAACCGTCGAGCGCGGATTCTGCGCAGTAGGGCAGGTCGATGAAATAAACTCCAGAGTCGCCGTGCTTCTCTGGAACGGGAAATCCGCGGTTTTTTCATACTTCGGCGCCGCTCCCGAGACAGGGACGGTAGCATATTGTGAAACAGCGGGAGAAAAAATCTCATTTGACCGGGCAGATCTTGACGATTTCCAGCTCTGGAGGCTGTACGACGATGAAAACGGAGAATATTTGTACGGGAACGACGGGGAACAGGAATTTTTTATTCACTTTTCTGACGGATGTGTCTGCTTTTTGAAATTCAGTGATACCAGTTGGAACGTCTACAATAAAAAAGGCAATCTCTTTGATATTCCTGCATCGGGCTTCCAGTGGCCTAGTACGGTATGGCCGTGCGGGCTGCAGGCTCTCGACTATGACGGAGACGGAGCATTTGACGTTGTATTCGCAGACGCGACACTCACATATGATTATTCCATGTACGGAGGGGACAATTTCGTTAATATAGCCAGACTGTTTAACGGGGATTCCGAAGACATTTCCGCAGGAGAGTTCAGCCTGATTATTGACTGATGTTTGTTTGGATAATTATAGAATAATAGATTAATAATTTCATTCGGCTGCCGTTTTTGATAGCGGCAGCCGTTTACTTTCTTGGAAGAAAGTAAACAAAGAACTTTTGACTGCTACGCTTATCCTTGCGTTAGTAAGTATGGACTTTTCAATCTGTGCCTCCCCTTAAAACGTGCGTGGCACATGCTTCAATGCTTGTTATTTCAGACGAGCGTTGGAGAGGCAGCCGTTCAAAAGTCTTTTTGCCAGCGGGGTTCCCCGATACGAACAAAGTGAGTATTGGGGGTTCGCGCATACTTTTTCTACAGAAAAAGAAGGTTGACAAACCGGGGAAAATCTGGTATAATAAAGTCAACGAAAAATCGGAGGGCGGGAAATGGATCTTTCAGAGGCAAAAGAGAGAGCAAGGGAACTTGTCGGCAAAATGACCGTCGACGAAAAAATAAGCCAGCTTCTTTACACGTCGGAGGCGGTGGAGAGGCTCGGGATACATGAGTACAACTGGTGGAACGAGGCCGCGCACGGGGTCGCGAGAGCGGGGAACGCCACGGTCTTTCCGCAGGCGATAGGTCTTGCCGCCTCCTTCGACCCCGAACTTATTGGCGAGATAGGCAGGGCGGTGGCCGACGAGGCGCGCGCCAAGTACAACAAATCGGTGGAGCTGGGCGACCGCGGCATTTACAAGGGCCTCACCTTCTGGGCTCCGAATATCAACATTTTCCGCGACGGACGCTGGGGGAGGGGCCAGGAGACATTCGGCGAGGACCCGTTTCTCACCGCCGCGCTTGCAGTCAGCTATATAAAAGGCCTGCAGGGCGACGGGGATTTTATCAAAGCCGCCGCCTGCGCAAAGCATTTCGCGGTGCACTCGGGGCCGGAAAAGCTCCGTCACGGCTTTAACGCTCTGGCGGACAGGAAGGAAATGTGGGAGACCTACCTTCCGGCGTTCGAGAAGTGCGTGGAGGCAGGCGTCGCAGGCGTTATGGGAGCCTACAACAGGACAAACGGGCAGCCCTGCTGCGCAAACGACTACCTGATGACCGAGGTCCTGTTCGGCAAATGGGGCTTTGAGGGATATTTCGTATCCGACTGCGGAGCGGTCGCGGACATATACAGCGGGCATCACTATACGGCAAGCCTGGAGGAGGCGGCCGCGCTCGCGCTGAAGAAGGGCTGCTGCCTGAACTGCGGCAAAGCCTACTCAAGTCTGACGGACGCCTACGAGCACGATCTTGTCGACGAGGAAGACATAACGGCGGCCGCCGAGAAGCTGTTCGCCGTGCGGTTCATGCTCGGCGAATTTGAGGAAAAACGTCCGTTTGCCGACATTCCGTATTCGGTCGTAGGGTGCGAAAAGCACCGCGAACTCAATCTTGAAGCCGCGCGACGCAGCCTCGTTCTTCTCAAAAACAGGGACGGCTTTCTGCCCGTCGGCGGCAGATATAAGCGCATAGCGGTGATCGGGCCCAATTCCGATTCGGTTTCGGTGCTGGAGGGCAACTACAACGGGACGTCGTCGGAGTATCTGACGGTGAGCGAGGGAATGAGGCGCGTGTTTGACGGAGCAAAGATCACTGTCGAGCGCGGGAGTCCCCTTGTCGGCGGGCGCGGCGACTGGAGCCCCGATCTTATCGGCCCCGCTCTCGCCGCCGCTTCGGAGAGCGACCTTACAGTTTTGTGCCTCGGTCTTGATCCGAACATCGAAGGGGAGGAGATGGCCGTAAACCAGGAGGGATTTGACG
>JAFZTO010000163.1 GCA_017618795.1 Clostridia bacterium
GTTGCTCCCAGCCCGGCGCGCGCGGCGCCGTGCCGCTCGGCTATCGGAGAGCTGTCCGCAAAGCCGATAAAATCCTCCTGCGGGAAGATTTTCTTCATTTCCGGTATCAGTCTTTCGTATAGTTCGCGGAAATAAATGTGATAATCCCTCGCCGCCGCGTAGACGGAAACGTTTCGCTTCTCGTCCTTCACGTAATACGGGACAAGAAAGAATATCGCGCTTTCCGGCTTAAAGCTCACCTTGCTCTCAAAAAGGCGCTCGTTTATCACTATGCATTCCGAAAACGGTATGCAGCCGGTGTATTCGATTTTTTCCCCGGCAAAAAGGGATTTTATGCGGCTGTCTGTCATTTTTCAATTCCTGGCTTTTAACGCGCTGCGGTCAGTCAGATATATTATATCATAAATTTAAGAAAATATCAACCGAAAGGGAGCATATATGGCAAAAAAAGATCAGTACGGGGATCACAGTATAGTCGCTCTGAAGGGCGCTGACAGGGTCAGAAAAAGGCCGGCTGTCATTTTCGGCTCTGACGGTCTGGAGGGCTGTGAGCACTCAGTGTTTGAAATAATATCAAACTCAGTGGACGAGGCGCGCGAGGGTCACGGCGACACTGTAAACATCACGGTGTTTTCCGATCATTCGATCGAGGTGGAGGACTTCGGTCGCGGCGTGCCGCTCGGCTGGAACGAAAAGGAGCAGCGCTACAACTGGGAGCTTGTCTACTGCGAACTTTACGCGGGCGGAAAATACGACAACAACAGCGGCACTTCCTCATATACCTATTCGCTGGGGCTGAACGGTCTCGGCGCCTGCGCCACGCAGTATTCGTCCGAATACATGAACGTCACCTCATACAACGGCGGGAAAATTTCAAAAATAAACTTTAGGAAGGGCGAGCCCGACGGCGAGCTCGCCGTCGCCGAGCAGACCGGCAGACGCCGCACAGGCACCGTATGCCGCTGGCGCCCCGATCTCGAGGTTTTCACAGACATCGCAATACCGCTCGGTTATTATACCGACATGCTCAAAAAGCAGTCGGTCGTCAACGCCGGCATACGCTTCCACCTAAAATGGCAGCTTGAGAAAGGCTTCGAGGAGTACGATTTTCTGTACGAAAACGGCATCTCCGACTACGTGAAGGAGCTTGTAGGCGACAAAAACATCACCGCGCCCGTCATGTGGCACACCGAGACCCGCGGGCGCGACCGCGAGGACAAGGAGGATTACAATCTCGTCGCCGACGTCGCCTTCTGTTTCTCGAATGAAGTGAATCTCACCGAGTATTATCACAACTCGAGCTTCCTCGAGCACGGGGGCAGCCCCGACCGCGCCGTGCGAACCGCCTTCGTATGGGCGATCGACAAATACATAAAAGGCGCGGGAAAATACACCAAGAACGAATCCAAGGTCACCTTCGGCGACGTTCAGGAGTGCCTCGTTCTGGTTTCGAACAGTTTTTCGACCCAGACCAGTTACGAAAATCAGACCAAAAAATCCATCACCAACAGTTTCATCGCCGAGGCTCTTACAAATTTCCTGAAGCAGAAGCTTGAGATATATTTCACCGAAAATCCTTCGGAGGCCGACAAAATCGCCGCCGCGTGTCTCGTCAACAAACGCGCCCGCGAAAGAGCCGAAAACTCCCGGATTGAAGTAAAAAAGAAGCTCACCGGCACCATTGACATGTCGAACCGCGTGGAAAAGTTCGTCGGCTGCCGCTCAAAGGACCCGTCGAAGCGCGAACTCTACATAGTCGAGGGCGATTCGGCTCTTTCATCTGTCAAGATAGGGCGCGACGCCGAGTTCCAGGCTATTATGCCGGTACGCGGCAAGACGCTGAACTGTCTGAAGGCGTCCTACGAAAAGATCTTCAAAAGCGAGATCATCACCGATCTTCTGCGCGTCATAGGCTGCGGAGTCGAGCTGAAGGGCAAGGTAAAGGGGGACATTGCCGAGTTTTCGCCCGATCTGCTGCGCTGGGACAAGATCATAATCTGCACCGATGCCGACAAGGACGGATATCAGATACGCACTCTCGTGCTGACCATCTTCTACCGCCTAATCCCGACGCTCATCAGAATGGGCAAAATATACATAGCGGAGTCGCCTCTTTACGAGATAACATGCAAAGACGACACCTTCTACGCCTACGACGAGGCGGAAAAGATAAAGATCCTTGAAAAAATCGGCGATCAGAAATACCGCATACAGCGCTCCAAGGGTCTGGGCGAGAACGACGCGGATATGATGTGGCAGACGACCATGTGTCCCGCGACCCGACGCCTGATACGCATAAACGAAGCAGATCCCTACGACACCGATCTCATCTTCGACACCATGCTCGGAGACAACATTCAGGCGCGCAAGGACTATATCGCTCAGTTCGGCTCTCTGTACCTTAGCGACCTTGACATAGGCGACGACTGACCTTCTTTCCTGAAAGAATGCGCGAACCCCCGTAATTCATTTCATTCATTACGGGGAACCCCGCCGGCAAAGAACTTTTCTGCGGCTACGCTCAAACGCTATGAAGTCTGAGCAAGCAAAAAATCCGTACCACGCCAGATTCTACAGAAAAAAACATCCCGCAAATGATCATTCTTAAAAATTTCTTCAAATCAATACTGAGCTTTTTCGTCTTCCTGCGTTTTAAAAACGTTATGGATCTGTACGAATATATGGCGGCAAAAAACATCCGTTCCGGCGTGCTGAACTCCGTTTTCCGTTACATGTGCGAGAAAAAAGGCTGCTACATCGGTTATTTCGTGCGGTTCGGAAACAGACCGTACTTTCCCCACGGGCTGAACGGTATTTTTATTTCAGACGCATCGGTAATCGGAAAAAACGCCGTGATATTTCAGCAGGTCACGATAGGTTCGGTCCGCATGGCCGACAGCAGCGACAACGGCAGCCCGGTCATCGGCGACAACTGCTACATAGGCGCAGGAGCAAAAATTATAGGCAATATCACCATAGGCGACAACGTCCGAATAGGAGCGAACGCCGTCGTTTATACCGACGTGCCGTCAAATTCTATCGTAGTCAACTCGCCGACAAGAATTATCCGCAAAAATACTCCACTCGATAATCGTTTCGTCGTTCTGCGTCACGACGGCGCCGAGGAAGTCTGGACCGGCAGCGGCTTCGTGCCTTTTATCAGAGATCGGTAACGTCATGATAAACTGCGGAGTGCTGCTGCCGCTTTTTCCGTTTTCCCCCCGTTTTTTAACTTTTTTTTGAAAAATTTCCCGTTTGCTGTTGCAAAATCCGTCCGAATGTGATATAATATGTTACGGTAAAAAAATTCTACCCGTGAAAGAGGTAATAAAATGAAATTCTGTTCTACTTGTGGCGCTCAGCTTGAAGACAACGCCCAGTTCTGCCCCCAGTGCGGAACAAACTTCGCCCCTGCCGCTCCCGCGGTAGTTGTCGATCCCGCGGATCACACCGCCGAATTCGATCCCCAGGACATTTCCGAAAACAAGGTCGTCGCCATGCTTCCTTATCTTCTCGGTGTTATAGGAGTAATCATCGCCGCTATTCTCGCCGCTGATTCCCCTTACGCAAGATTCCACGTGAAGACCGCTCTCAAATTCACGGTCTGCTCGGTAATCTGCTGCATCGCCTTCATCATCCCGTTCCTCGGATGGATCGCAGGCGGCATCGCTCTTGCCATCATCTTCGTTCTGGAGATCATCGCTTTCTTCCAGGTCTGCGGCGGCAAGGCAAAGGACCCGGCTATCATCAAGGGCCTCGGCTTCCTCAAATAATTCAGAAACTTTTAAGCCCCGGTTTTGCCGGGGTTTTTGTTTTTCAACGATGACTGTTTACGCTGTTTTTCCCCCGTTTCTGTACCGCCTGCTGCTCGCCTGCGCGTTAATTATTCAAATCGCGGTTTTTTTTCATTTTCTATTGACAAACGGAGTATTATATGATATAATATATAAGTTAAAATATGTATGGAGAAATCATGTCAGATAATATAACTAATACAACGTCCGAGCTCGTCCTTTTCTGGGTGGAATTCAAGGCGGCGCTCAAAAAGAAATATTCACTTCCCGAAAACGTTATCCGCCTCTGGTTCGACGACAGCGAGCTCACTCTTCTCACAGGAGACGAAGCGGTTATTTCGGCGTCCACCGATTTCAAGAAGACAGTGCTTGAAAAGCATTATCTCGACATGATCTGCAATGTGTTCGAGGAACTCATGGGCGGCAGGATCAGCGTTCGCATCAGCTCAAGCGAGGAGCGCAAAAAGGAGGAGCAGATCATGCTCCGCGCCGTCGAGGAGAACTACGACAAGCCGGTGAACATTTATTCAACGGTAGGCTCGAGCAAAATTCTCAACCGCGGCGCCGTACCTTTCGCTTTCCGCGAATTCACGTTCGAAAATTTCATAGTCGGCAATTCCAACCGCATGGCGGCCGCCGCGGCAAAGGCCGTGGCAAAATCTCCTTCCACTACCTATAATCCGCTCTTCATCTACGGCCCTTCGGGTCTGGGCAAGACGCATCTTCTTTACGCAATATGCCAGGAGGCGCAGAAAAATTTTCCCGACGGAAAAATCGTTTATGTTAACGGAGAGGATTTCACCAATCAGCTTATCGAGGCAATACGCTCCGGCGTCAATCTCGAGTTCCGCGAGAAATACCGCGCCTGCGACGTGCTTCTCATTGACGACATTCAGTTCATAGCCGGCAAGGAATCGACGCAGGAGGAATTTTTCAACACGTTCAACACGCTGTACGAGAACGGCAAACAGCTCGTGCTTGCCTCCGACCGTCCGCCGAAGGATATCGCAAAGCTTGAAAACCGCCTGCAGACGAGATTCGAATCGGGACTGATAGTGGACATCGATCCGCCTGACTTTGAACTTAGGTCCGCTATTCTGCGCCGCAAGGCGGATATGCTCGGCATCACCCTGCCGGACGATGTCGTCGAATACGTGGCGTCAAATCTCACCGCCAACGTCCGTCAGCTTGAGGGCGCGGTAAAGAAGCTTTACGCAAACTCCATGCTTTCCGGCGCTCCGATCACCGTCGACACCGCTGTGGCAAGCATTTCAGATCATATAGTCAGCGCCGAACCGCTCAAGGTCTCGGCCGACAAAATAATACGTGCCGTGTGCTCCGAGTTCGGCATTTCCTTAAGCGATATCCGCTCGCGCTCGCGCTCAGTAAAATATACCGTTCCGCGCCATACGGCATCATACCTTATCCGCACAAAAACCAACATGTCCTATCCGGCCATCGGAAAACTGTTTAACCGCGATCATTCCTCGGTAATCTCCTCGGTTGAAAAAGCGGAGGCTATGCTCTCCTCCGACCCTGATTATAAAGAACGCGTGGACAAAATACTTGCAAAGATTCAATAGATAAAATGACAGCAGAAATGAACGACAACATTTTAAATACCAGCGTGGCAGACGAAAGTTACGGTAACGACGCCATAACCGTACTTAAAGGCCTCGAGCCCGTGCGCAAGCGCCCGGGAATGTATATCGGCTCAACCTCCGAAAGAGGTCTTCATCATCTCGTTTACGAAATAGTCGACAACTCTATAGACGAGGCACTGGCCGGCCACTGTACCGAGATAACGGTCATTCTCCATCCGGACGGCTCTGCTTCGGTCCGCGACAACGGCCGCGGCATTCCGAACGGTCTTAAGGAGACTGATGACGGTTCCATGCGTCCGACTCCCGAGGTAATTTTCTCGGTACTTCACGCCGGCGGCAAGTTCGGCGGCAAGGGCTACAAGGTTTCCGGAGGTCTCCACGGCGTCGGCAGCTCGGTCGTTAACGGTCTTTCCGAATGGTTCGTTTACGAAAACTCCCGTGACGGCGATTGCTTTACTCAACGTTTTGAGCGCGGCAAGGTGGCTTCCGACTATACGCTTCTCCGCAAGACCGACGAAACCGGACTTTACGTCCGATTCAAACCGGATTCCGAAATATTTACCCAGACCACTACCTTTGACTGGAAAACTCTTCTGCGCCGTCTTCGCGAACAAGCTTTTCTCAATGCCGGCGTACGCATTATTTTCCGCGATGAGAGATGTCTGAACGAACAGAATCCCGAGGTAACCGAGGAAGTTCTTCATTACGAAGGCGGAATCGTCGAGTACGTTCGTTATCTCAACGAGGTAAATCACAATACTCCTCTGATTCCTAACGTCATTTATATGCGCAATGAGAACACATCGACTTTTACCTACGCTTCCGTTGCGCTCACCTATACCAACAGCTATGAGCCTGTCGTATATTCGTTTGCAAACAATATTTCCACTCCCGACGGAGGAACTCACGAAATAGGTTTCCGCAATGCCATAGTCAGAGTGATAAACGAACGCGCCCGTGCTCTCGGACTGCTGAAAGCCGACGATAAGAATCTCACTTACAACGACGTTTTCGAAGGTCTTACCGCCGTTATATCCGTCGGACTGCAGGATGCAGAATTTGAGGGACAGACAAAGGGCCGGCTTGGCAACGAATCGATGAAGGTTTTCGTAAACCGGCTTGTATCCGACAAATTTTCCGAATATCTGCAGGAACATCCCGAAGACGCCAAAATAATCATAAACAAGGCAACCACTGCCCAGAAAGCCCGCGCCGCTGCTGAAAAGGCGCGTGAAGCCGTGCGCGTTTCTCCGTTAAGTAAAGGTTCCACTCTCCCCGGAAAGCTCGCAGACTGTCAGGAAAAGCGCGCTGAACTTACAGAACTGTATCTTGTGGAGGGCGATTCCGCCGGAGGTTCCGCCAAAGACGGACGCGATTCCCGCTTTCAGGCTATTCTTCCCCTTCGCGGCAAAGTTCTTAACGTTGAAAAGGTCGCTCCTCACAAGGTATACGGCAACCTTTCTCTTGTTCCGATAATTCAGGCCATCGGCTGCGGCATCGGCGATGAATTTGACATCAGCAAGCTGCGTTACGGAAAAATAATCATAATGGCTGATGCCGACGTTGACGGTTCTCACATCCGAATACTGCTCTTAACGTTTTTCTACCGCCATATGCGCCGTCTTCTCGAAGAAGGACACATATATCTCGCTCAGCCTCCTCTCTACCGCGTTTACCGCTCTTCCGGAAAGGGCGAAAGCTACTTTGCCTTTACCGATGAGGAAAGAGATTTCTATATAAAACAGATGGGCGGCGGAAACAACATACGCGCCGACCGTTACAAAGGTCTTGGCGAAATGAACGCAGACGAGCTGTTCGACACAACCATGGATCCCGCAACCCGCACCATCCAGCGAGTGGACGTGACGGACGCTCAGATCTGTTCCGAAACTCTTTCCCTTCTTATGGGTACGGACGTCCCGTCAAGAAAAAAATTTATAGAGGAAAACGCGAGATTCGCACAAAATCTCGACGTGTAACCTTTATATCTAAAAAAAAACGGTTCAATTAGAACGCATCCTGTTATTTTCAACAGTTTTCCACAGGGTCTACTTCTTCCCCTGCTGAATAATATTGTTATGTTATGCTATGAGGGCGCTGCCCTCGGAATGGAGTTAATAATGAGAATAAGAGCCGACAAACAGATACTGCTTGATGCAGTGGTACCCGCACAGGGATTTACTTCAAACCGTTCTACGATAGCTGTTGTTGAAGGAATACTGTTCAGAACACTGGACGACAAAACCTGTCAGATCTGTGCCTATGACCTTGAAAAGGGTTTTACTACACAGATAGGCTGTATAGTAGAAGAACAGGGTAACTATGCCGTAAACGCAGCCAGACTGGTCCAGATCATCAAATCCATGCCGAACGGCATCATTACCCTTGAAATCAACGAAAAAAATCTGCGCGTAATAGTAACAGGCGGGAGATCAAAAATGGAGATGACTGCTCTCCCGGGAGACAAGTTTCCTGATTTTCCGAACTTCAACAGTGAAAAATCCTTTTCAATTACACAGAAGGAACTCAAGAGCATTATAAATAAAACAAAATTTGCCATTGCCGTTAATCATACGCGTCCCGAACTTAACGGTCTGTATTTTCATTTAAGTAACGGAGAACTTAACGTGGTATCCTGCGACGGAAACCGTCTTGCAGTATATACAGACGTAAACGGTCCCAAAGGAACCGAGGAGCAGCCTCTTTCATTCTCTGTTATTATACCCGGAAAAACCATCCTTGAAATACTTAGATTCATAGGAGATTCAGACAGGCAGGTTAAAATAAACGTGGCCCGCAAGCACGTTATATTCTTTATCGGAGAATACACTATTTTTACCAGAATAATAGAGGCCACATATATAGATTATAAGAGATTTATACCCGTTCAGCCGAAAACGTTTATAGAGCTTGACGCAGGTGAATTTACGTCGTCTCTAGAGCGCGCAATGTTTATAACGGAAGACAGGCAGCAGGGACAGACAAAGCCGGCGGTAATATGCAATTTCAGCGACAGCGTTCTTAAGGTGCACGCATATTCCGTAATAGGAAGAGTAGACGATGAAATACCGATCGAGCAGGACGGTGAAGCGATTGAAATAGCATTTAACTGCAGATTTCTCTATGAGGCCATGCAGGCGTGCGATACGGAAAGAACAAAAATTTCGCTTACTTCCGGACTTATGGGAATGACTATCGAGCCTGTGATGGATAAGGACGGAAAAAGTCTTCTTATTCTCGTTCTGCCGGTACGCCTGCCGAAATAAATAATGACGGCAAAAAAAATAAGACTCAAGAATTTTCGCAATATACAACAGGCTGACGTGGAGTTTTCCACAGGCGTTACGGTTCTTAACGGGGAAAACGGACACGGCAAAACCAATCTTCTCGAGGCGATTTATATTCCCGCAAGAGGAAAATCATTCCGTACTTCTCATGAGAACGAACTTATAAGATTCGGAGAGGACGTTTGCGAGATAGAGCTGACGTATTTGGAAAAATGGAAGGAAAATAAAATTTTTCTGAGATGGCTCCGTCAGCCGGCCGGCGCGAGACGGATATGTCTTTACAATAAAGCGCCTGTTACCAGACTTTCAGAACTTGTGGGAAAATTCAGGGCCGTGTTTTTCTGCCCTGACAATCTCTCTCTCATAAAGGACGGTCCTGCCGGAAGACGCAGATATCTAGATATTGCAATTTCCCAGACGGACGGCGGATATCTGAGATCCGTGCAGAAATATTCTCTTCTTCTTGCACAGAGAAACGCGCTTATTAAAGACGCCGTAATAAAACGGGATGAAAATATTTTTCTATCCAATGCCGAAATATGGTCATCTCAGCTTGCTGAGGAAGCGGAAAAAATATCTGCGAGACGTTATGAATTTACCGAAAAAATGAGTGAAAAGGTAAACGAAATCGTTTCAGAGTTAAGTTCAGGCAGGGAAAAAGTAAGTGCCGGATACCGCACACCGAAAAAAAAAGAGGAATATATCAGACTTCTTACCGAAAATATGCATTCGGAGCTGCGAGCCGGAATGACGCTTTACGGCGTACACCGTGACGATATAGAAATAAACGTAAATTCGATGGACGCGCGTATGTTCTGTTCTCAGGGACAGCAGCGTACGGTCGCTCTGGCAATGAAGCTTGCAGAAGGGGAGCTTGCGTGTGTGGACGGATCATATCCCGTTTATCTGCTTGACGATATTCTCTCCGAACTTGACGAATCGAGAAGAAAAATAATACTCGACGGAATAAAAAACAGACAGGTGATAATTTCGTCCTGCGACAGAATAAACACGGAATCCCGGGTTTATCGGGTAAAAGACGGAAAATTCGGAATCTGACCTGCTTATTCTATAAAAAAACAAATATTATTTTATAGTCGTCCACATAAAAAAATCGTAACAGCAGAGGCACAGATGTTTTTACACGCCGGAAACAACAAAACCATAAAAGAATCCGATATAATCGGAATCTTCGACGCAGATACAGCGACGGTAGAAGATACGACAAAAGAATTTTTAAGGCGTGCCGAAAAGGAGGGACGTTCCGAACTGATTGTGGAGGAACTGCCCAAAAGCTTTATTGTGACCAGAGACAACAAAGTTTATTTCTCGCAAATATCGACTTCATCGCTGTACGGAAGAGCCGGAAAAAAAGCAAAATAGTTAAAAATAACTAAAAATCACAAATTTAGAATATTTTTCTTTTAATAGTGTAAAACCCGGAAGGAAAAGGAATGAAAAAGGATCAGACAGTCGATTACGAATACCCGGAACAGAAAATAGTTGATATAGGCATGGAAAAGGAGATTTCAAGCTCCTTTATTCAGTATGCGATGAGTGTTATAGTTGCCCGCGCGCTTCCGGACGCCCGCGATGGAATGAAACCCGGGCAGAGGCGTATTCTTTACGCAATGTACGAGGATCATCTTACCCACGATAACGCTTTCCGTAAATCTGCAACAACCGTAGGAAACGTACTGGGACGCTATCACCCGCACGGCGATGCCGCAGTCTACGGCTCGCTTGTACGCATGGCGCAACCTTTCTCATACAGGTATCCGCTTATAGAGGGACACGGAAATTTCGGTACCATTGACGGCGATCCTGCTGCCGCTTACCGTTATACGGAAGCGAGACTGAGCAAAATATCCGAGGAGATGATGGCGGACCTTGACAAGGACGTTGTCATAATGGACAAAAACTTTGACAATACCCGCGACGAGCCGTCTGTCCTTCCTTCGCGCTTTCCCAATCTGCTTGTAAACGGAGCCGTCGGTATCGCAGTCGGCATGGCAACAAATATTCCTCCACACAATCTAGCCGAAGTAATCGACGGGACGATATTCCGCATGGACAATCCCGACTGTACGCCGGCACAGCTTATGGATTTCATAAAAGGCCCGGATTTTCCGACCGGTGGCATCATTTACGGCGTAAACGGCATTCTTGAGGCCTATACTACAGGCCGCGGCCGGGTTATGGTCAGAGCACGCGCGGAAATAAAAGAGGACGAGCATCAGATTGTCGTTACAGAAATTCCGTACATGCTATACAAGTCGGCTCTTGTTGAAAACATTGCGGACCTTGTGAAAAACAAAAAAATCGATGGCATTACCGATATCCGCGATCTCAGCAACAAAAACGGCGGCATTAAGCTTGTTATCGATTACAGTAAAAACGCGAACGGGCAGATCATTCTGAACAAGCTGTACAAGATGTCCCGTATGGAGGATACATGCTCCGTCAACATGCTGGCGATAGTGAACGGGGAACCGAAAGTCCTTCCGCTTGCAAAGATTCTTGATATATATATTTCGCATCAGGAGTCGGTTGTCCGCCGCCGCACACAGTTCAACCTTAATAAGGCCGAAGCGCGCGCCCATCTGCTAGAGGGCTACCTTATGGCTCTCGACCACATCGACGAGATCGTTGAAATAATGAAGAAATCCGATTCGGTTCAAACCGCGAAGGAGACGCTATGCCGGAACTACGGTTTTTCTGACAGACAGTCACAGGCCATTGTTGAAATGACTCTCGGCAGACTGACAGGACTCGAAAGGCAGAAAATTATAAACGAATATTCTTCCCTTACCGCTCTCATCGGGGAATACAAAGCGATTCTGGCCGATGAAAATCTTGTGCGCAAAATAGTTCGCGAAGAGTTGATCGCCGTAAAGGAAAAATACGCTGACAAACGCAAAACAGAAATAGTTCCCGCTGAGAAGGAGATAATCTACGAGGATCTGATCGAAAGACACACCTGTGTCGTCACCCTCACTCGCGACGGATACATAAAGCGCATTCCCGCCGACGTTTACTCGGCACAGAGGCGCGGAGGCAAGGGCATTATAGGAATGCAGACAAAGGAGGACGACATAGTCGACAAAGTGGCGGCCGTCGATTCGCATTCCTATCTGCTGATGTTCACAAGCAGAGGAAAGGTATACTCCCGCAAGGCATATACGATCCCCGAGGCAACAAGAACCTCAAAAGGAACCTATGCCCGCAATGTGATAGAAATAGAGGCGGAAGAAAAAATAACCGCCATGATCTCGGTGTCAGATTTTTCCGATGAGAACAAATCCATGGTCATGGTCACAAAGAACGGAACGATAAAACGCACTTCCGTCGGCGAGTTTGCCCGTATAAACAGGGCAGGCAAGCGCGCCCTCATTCTCCGCGATGACGACGAACTCGTTTACGTCGGATGCGTTGCTGACGACGACGAGCTGCTGATAGCCACGTCCAACGGCTACGGCACAAGGTTCCGCGCCGGAAACGTGCGCATAATGGGCAGGAACGCCGCCGGCGTGCGCGGCATCAGGCTTCGCAGAGAAGGCGACAATGCGGACGCCCGCGTTGTAGGAGTCGCCGAGGTCGAGGAAGGAAAGGAACTTCTGACCCTCACCGAAAAGGGTCTCGGGAAGCGCACCGCCTTTGACCTGTTCACGGCGCATAACAGGGGCGGCAAGGGCATAAGATGCCACAGAATAACCGAAAAAACCGGGGACGTTGTGGCTATTGCATCGGTTGCTCCCGATGATGAGCTTCTTGTTATATCGGACAGCGGAATTATTATCCGCGTAAGGGTATCGGAGATTTCCGAAAGCGGACGTTCTGCCTCCGGCGTAAGGGTTATGCGTACCGGAGAAGATTATGCCGTTTCGTCTCTTGCAGTTCTGCCCGCTGCGGAAGAGACTGCGGAGGAGGCAAATGAAGAAGATTATACCGGTGAGATAAACGATCTTGATTTCAGTTCCGGAGAGAATGAGGAAGAACAGCGGGAGGCCTTCGGTGAAGACGAGGAAATCGAGATTCCTCCGGTAAACGAGTGACCTGCAGCGGAACAGATTTATAAAATTCGAAAAATACGTAATTATATAAAAAAGCTTGACAAGTGAGCGGCAAAGTGCTATAATAGTATA
>JAFZTO010000164.1 GCA_017618795.1 Clostridia bacterium
AATTCACCGCCTGGCTGAAATCAAACGGCTCGATCGATGCCATCAGATTGTTGTCGATTTTAAGAGAACCGTCAACCGGAACGTTGCAGAAGCCCATTCTCCCTCTGCGGTATACGGAATAATAGCTTGTTTCGGTATAGTCGTATTTGCTGTCCGACCAGCGCCGCACCTTTGTTCCCTTCCAGTTTGCGTCAACGTCGCTGTCAGCCTCGAACAGCCAGAACGGAACGTAAAGGCCTTTAATTTCGTCAATATGATTCGCGTCCCTGAACAGCTTTGGAAGCAGTTTTTTCCCTTTTATGTGCTCGTAGAGCGCCGATTTCGCGGCATCCTTGTTAAGCTTGAACGGTATTATGTAATCCGGACGCAGATCACCGGCAAGCTTCCCGGCCATGACGACGGGACTGCTGCAGTACGGACACGCGGTTGCGGCGGTATTTGTGTCGCAGATGATTTCACCGCCGCATGAATTGCATACGTAAACGCACATATCCTCCGCTTCGCCCTCGCTCCACGTCTGATTTGTGCTTTGCCAGTCGATATTTTCCTGCGCCCCGTTATGAAGCAGTTCGTCCCGCTTGTTGAACGCTTCGATGTCCGCGAAAACAGAGTCGCAGTACGGGCATTTCAGTTTCTGGAGCGCACTGTCGAAAACAAGTTTGCCGCCGCAGTTGGGGCAAACGTATTCGAACAGCGTATTGTCGCTCACATGATTGTTTTCAGCCAAGACGCCCTTCCTCCTCCGATGATGTTTCAGGCGGCTTATTCATCAGCCGCGTACTTTGATACGATATGATAAAGATTATCGTCGCACTCGCACCAGACTTCGTCCCATTCCATGGAATATACGGCGCCGAGCATCGATTTGGCGCTTACGATAAAATTTCTGTCCTTGTCTGTCAGAAATGCGTTTCCGCCGCTTTTTGTCATTTCGCTGACGAATTTGCTTATCTGGCTCATTGTGTCAAGATTGATTTTGATTCTCATTTTCTCTACTTCCTTTCGGTATTAATCATCCGTGTCCAGGCGAAGCACGGCCATGAACGCCTCGGGAGTCACCTCCACGGAGCCGAGCTTGCGCATTTTCTTTTTCCCTTCCTTCTGTTTTTCAAGAAGTTTCTTTTTTCTTGTTATGTCGCCGCCGTAGCATTTCGCAAGAACGTCCTTGCGCAATGCCTTTACGGTTTCCCGCGCTATAATTTTCCCTCCGATTGCCGCCTGAATCGGTATTTCGAACAACTGTCTGGAAATATTTTCCTTCAGCCGTTCGGCAATGCGCCTCGCCCTTGCATACGCCTTTTCTTCGTGAACGATAAACGAAAGGGCGTCAACCATCTCCCCGTTCAGAAGGATATCAAGGCGAACAAGTTTCGACGGTACGTATCCCTTTATTTCATAATCGAGTGACGCATATCCTCTTGATTTGCTTTTCAGAGCGTCGAAAAAGTCGTAAATGATTTCGTTCAGCGGAAGCTCATAGTGCAGTTCGGTTCTTGTGTCGTCGATATATTTCATGTCGATGAAATTTCCGCGCCTCTCCTGACACAGGTCCATTATGTTGCCGATATACTCGGATGGGGTAATGACAGAAGCGCTGACTATGGGCTCGGCCGCGCATTCTATCTCGTCCGACCGGGGAAAATTGCTCGGGTTGTCGATTCTGACGACCGAACCGTCCTTTTTGGTAATCTCGTAAATGACGGAAGGCGCCGTTGTGATTATGTCAATATTGAACTCGCGTTCGATCCTCTGCTGTATTATCTCCATGTGCAGGAGTCCGAGAAAACCGCATCTGAAACCAAAGCCCAGCGCAACCGACGTTTCTGGTTCAAACGACAGAGCCGCATCGTTCAGCTGCAGTTTTTCCAGCGCGTCCTTCAGGTCGTTATATCTTGCCCCGTCAGCGGGATAAATGCCGGAAAACACCATTGAAACAGCTTTTTTGAATCCGGGCAGCGGAACTGACGTCGGATTGCCTGCAAGCGTTACGGTATCGCCGACACGGGTGTCTGACACGGTTTTAATTGAGGCTGTGAAATATCCGACGTCACCGGCCGACAGCAGGTCCGTATGCCTGAGTCCGAACGGCTCAAGAGTCCCAACATCCACTGTGTCAAACTCGAGCCCGTTGCTCATCATTCGTATGCGGTCTCCGCATTTAATGCTGCCGTCAAAAATTCTGACGAGGACCACGACGCCAAGGTATGAATCGTAATACGAATCGAAAATCAGCGCCTTAAGAGGAGCGTTTTCGTCTCCGTCGGGCGACGGAATGCCGTTCACGACGGCCTCAAGCACGTCGTGAATATTCAACCCGGTTTTAGCAGATACGGCGGGACATCCGTCCGCAGGTATGCCTATCACGTCCTCGATTTCCCTTCGCGTTCCTTCGATATTCGCCGACGGGAGATCGATCTTGTTAATAACGGGAATAATTTCAAGCCCGCTGTCGGCGGCGATGTATGCGTTGGCCAGCGTTTGGGCTTCTATGCCCTGCGTCGCGTCAACGACCAGCAGAGCCCCTTCGCAGGCGGTAAGAGAACGCGAAACCTCGTAATTGAAATCTACGTGTCCGGGCGTGTCGATCAGGTTGAAAACATAATCCTTTCCGTCATCCGCCCTGTAGGAAATGTTGACCGCGCGGGCTTTGATGGTTATTCCCCTCTCGCGTTCAAGATCCATGTTGTCCAGGACCTGTTCCTCCATTTCCCTGTCGGAAACCGTCCTCGTCTGTTCGAGAATCCTGTCGGCAAGAGTTGATTTTCCGTGATCGATATGTGCTATAATTGAAAAGTTTCTTATTTTTTTCTGTCTGTCAGACATCAGTCTCGCCTCAGATCCTCTGTATTAATTCCAAAAGAGCTTAACATCTCCGTCATTCTGCATACCGGAAGACCGACCACGGCAAAGTAATCGCCGTCGATTCTTTTCACAAACACGGACGCGAGAGACTGTATCCCGTACGAACCGGCTTTGTCCATCGGCTCCCCGCTTTCGACGTAAAAAAGAATTTCCCTGTCCGACAACTCTCTGAAATACACATGCGTGCTGACCGTTTCCGTAAGGACATCGCCGGCAAAGGCGACCGTCAGACCGGTGTGAACGGTGTGTCCGCAGCCTGAAAGAAGCCTGAGCATGTCAAAAGCCTCTTTCGGGTTTTTGGGCTTCCCGAGTATTCTGTCGCCATACTGAACAACCGTATCGGAAGCTACAACGGGCAGTTTGCCCCCGATTTTCGCGACAGCGTCGGCGGCTTTTTCGGCAGAAAGACGCGCGACAAGTTCGGATGGCGTTTCGCCTTGTACAGAGCTTTCGTCAATCGAAGGAACGACGACTTTGTAATCAAAGCCAAGCGAGTCGAATATTTCCTTTCTCCTGGGAGACCCGGACGCAAGAATTATTTTTGCCATTATTTGGTGATCTCCCCGAAAAGATCGTAATCTACGGCGTCGGTTATTCTTATCTTAACAAAGTCACCCTCATTCGGCCATACGGCGGCGTTTCCCTTGAATCTGCCTCCGGTAAAATAAACCTTGCCGTCGATTTCGGGCGCGTCCGCCTCGCTTCTTCCGAAAAACGTTCCGGCTACCGTATCGTAACCCTCGCACAGCACCTTGATCTTTTTCCCGATTTTTTCCCTGTTGAGCGCCTCGTGTATGTCGAGCTG
>JAFZTO010000165.1 GCA_017618795.1 Clostridia bacterium
ATGATTTTTGCGCTGGGCAAGACTGACCAGGAGCGACGCCTCCTGATTAACTCCACAGGCCGCAAATGGGAGTTCACGTTCACCACGCTTGTCACCTTTGGTGGCGCCTTCTTCGCCTCGTTCCCACTGTTCTACAGCACCAGCTTCGGCGGAGCTTACTGGGTATGGGTGCTGCTGCTCGTTACCTTCGTCTTCCAGGCGGTGTCTTACGAGTTTTACGCAAAGAAGGGCAACCTCCTGGGAGTCAAAGGCTTCCGCATTGCGTTGATAGTCAACGGTATGCTGGCCCCTTTCCTTGTGGGCACGGCGGTCGGCACCTTCTTCACCGGCTCCGGCTTTACCGTAGACAAGGCCGCAATCGCAGACCCGTCCGCCCCAGTCATCAGCACATGGGCAAGCCCCTGGCACGGTCTGGAGGCCCTAGGCGATATGCATGCCGTGCTGCTGGGCTGTACGCTGATGCTCCTCGCCTGCATCCTCGGCGCCCTGTATATCCTGAATAATGTCGACGACGACGAGGTCGCAGCCAAGATGCACCGCAGCGTAAAGGTGGCCTCATTGCCGTTCCTGTTGTTCTTCCTTATGTGGGTTGTTATCCTGATGGTCAGGCCCGGCTATGCCGTTTCCTACGACGGCATTGTTTCGCTCGAGAAGTTCAAGTACCTGCATAACCTCCTGCAGATGCCGGTGGTTCTGGTTATGCTGCTTTCAGGCGTTGCGCTGATTCTGATTTCAATCTGGAAAGGCGCCTTCACAAAGTCCACCAAGGGCATCTGGTTCGCTTTTCCCGGCACCGTGCTCGTCGTCATGGCGGTGTTCTTCCTCGCCGGTTTCAACGGCACTGCCTATTACCCCTCCTGCACTGACCTTCAGAGCTCCCTGACCATCCGCAACAGCTCGTCCAGCTACTTTACCCTCAAGGTTATGACATGGGTGTCCTTCCTCATCCCCTTCGTGCTGGCGTACATAGTGTTTGCCTGGAGGGCGATGGACCGCAAGAAGATTACCCGTGCAGAGATCGAAGGCACGGAGAACAAGTATTGATATGAACCCTGTCCGACTGATAACCGCATTGCTTATGGCAACCGCATTTTGCAGCTGCGCGGCAGCGCAGAAAGCCCCCGGTGGCAAGCTCATCTACTGCAGCTACTCAGA
The DNA here is from genome assembly GCA_017618795.1 of Clostridia bacterium. GTDB lineage: Bacteria > Bacillota > Clostridia > Oscillospirales > CAG-272 > Colimorpha_A. Next base: position 1,156 of record JAFZTO010000165.1, read on the forward strand.
GACGCGTGTGGCCGGGCTCGGAAAGTCGTACTGCGAGCTCATCGCAGATCCTGGCACCGCCCCCAGTGTGCACGTGGTGCTGGACCGCGACTGCTCGTACGCAAGCGAGCGTACCGCCACGTATGAGGTGGATGCCGATGCCGTCCGGCGCATGCAGGAAGCGCTCGCAAATGCCAAAGTGTACGAGCTCGACGGTTATTATGTCGATGAAGCCATGACGGGCGGCACCATCTACCGCATCTACATGGAGTACGACTCCGGAGAAAAGGTCAACGCCCAGTGGTACGGCCATGATATCAAGGAGGAGGCCCTGGCTTCGTACGGAATGATTTACAGGTTTTTCGAGCCCTGGCGCAGCAAGACCGAGGCCATAGAGGTTTCCGACGAACCACGTCCATAAAGATAACCAACGCATTATGAGAAAACTAATAAGTCTTGCCGCCCTGCTGGCCATTGCCGTTGCATGCGTCAAGGAACCCACGAGCCTCACGATAACCCCTTCCGAGGTTGAAATCGAACAGTACAGCAGCTATAAGCTGGAGGCCACGGTGCTGCCTGCGGATGCCGAGTATGCCGGCATCTTTTGGACAACCACCAACGCCGAGGTCGCTACGGTTAACGACAACGGTCTTGTGCAGGCCTTCAATCCCGGTACTACCGTAATCAGGGCATCCACCGGGGGCGTCACCGGCGAGTGCATCGTAACCGTTAAGGAGGCCTTCATACCCGTTACCGGCGTGTGGATCAATTACACCGAATACACGGTCATTAAAGGGGAAAGCTTCAATCTGGAGGCATCAGTCGTTCCCGAGCTTGCCACGAACAAGGGGCTTTCGTTCTACAGCGAGCGCCCGGAAATCCGATGTTTCATTACAAAAGGGGCTTTTGGTTCTCCCGAGGTAAAACAGAGGACCATAGATTCCAATATGCGCAATTTCTTCTGTTTTGGTCTCATGAAGTCGCTGCCGCTGTTTTCACAGTACGGTCTGTACGATTCGGGCGGATATCATATGATTACTTTGCCTGACACAGCGACAACGCAGGAGCGCGACGGCACGTCAAAAGCCACGGGAATCAACCAGGCGTTTATGGAGGGGTACGAGGTGCTCTGCGGTCTTAAACAGATGACGCGCATTTCCGATGGTGCGGATGATACATACCTCTTTCTGTATAATGACGCGCCTCACGAGCCGATGCTCACTCTTGAGCCGGATTACGTACCATCGGCAGAGATTGACAATACGGAATACGACGAATCTCATTCAGACAGATACGTACTTAAGGACGGCTCGAAAATCCGCGTCGGTTCGGACAGGACCGTAATTCACTATCATGCAAACATGGCATCCCTCCTGAGGATAGGCGAATGGCTCGATTATCTCAAGCAGGCAGACGTTTACGACAATTCCAGAATTATACTGGTGTCCGATCACGGATATTACCTTTACCAGTCGCAGAAGTTGCTTTTTCCAGAGCACAAGCTCGATTACAGTCAGTATGTCGATGCCGGAAATTATTTTCCGCTCCTGATGGTTAAGGATTTCGGAGAACACGGTTTCAGAACGGATGACAGTTTTATGACAAACGCAGACGTGCCGTGCATTGCTTTTGAAGGACTTATCGACAACCCGGTCAATCCGTTTACCGGTAATCCGATAACCGTTGACGAGAAGTACGCGCATGATCAGTTTATAATAACCGAACATAAATACTGGAGCACGTCGACAAATAACGGTACGTGTTTCATCGCATCCACATGGGCGGCTGTTTCTGATAATATCTGGAACAGAACCAACTGGAAATTTATCGACGAAAGAACGCTTCTCAAGGAACATTCAATTCCGTGAAACGAATGACGCAAAGATAATGAAATGTGATTCAAATAAAAAGATCACGGTGGATAACGCCGTAATAATGGCCGCGGGGACCTCGTCGCGATTTGCGCCGCTCTCTTTCGAGCGTCCGAAATCGCTTTATGAGGTTCGCGGAGAAGTTCTGATCGAACGTCAGATTCGTCAGCTCATGGAAGCGGGAATACAGGACGTTATTATTGTTGTTGGTTATCTCAAGGAGCAGTTTGCATACCTGCGCAAGCGCTTCGGAGTTAAGATTGTTGAAAACCCCGATTATCTGTTCCGAAATAACAACAGCACGATACACGCGGTAAAAAACCATTTGAACAATACATATATCTGCTCGTCAGACAATTATTTCAGCGTTAATCCGTTTGAGAGGGAAGTGTCCGGGGCGTATTATGCCGCCTGCTATGCAAGAGGCAAAACGTCGGAATGGTGCATAAGCGAGGGAGAGGACGGCTTTATCGACACAGTTACGGTTGGCGGACGCAATTCGTGGTATATGATGGGCCACGTTTTCTGGGATGAGACCTTTTCACGTAAGTTTGTTGAAATTCTTGACGCGGAATATGACAATCCGCTTACCGCACCAAAGCTATGGGAGTCGATTTACAGCGAGCATCTTGACGAGCTTAAACTGAAAATACGCAAATATCCCCGCGGTGTAATCGAGGAATTTGATTCGCTTGATGAACTGCGCCTGTTTGACGAAAGCTACGTTGAAAACACCCGTTCAGAAATCGTAAAGAACATAGCCGCGTACCTTAAATGTTCACAGGGAGATATCTGTAATATTTCGCCCGCAAAGGAAAATGGAAGTAACGAGGCGTCCGGATTTACGTTCAGCGCGCGCCTGCATCGCTATTTTTATTCCTATTCAACCGGACAGGTTTCCGAAGCTGATTAAATTCCAAAACGTTTCTTTCAGCTAAGTTTGCATTTTAGTTGTCAAAAAAACAGAAAATCCGAACTTTGTCATAGCCGTGACAAGTTCGGATATTTCATATTTGGTGGAGGCGATGGGAGTCGAACCCATGTCCGAAAGCCTGTTCTCCGCGCTTTCTACGTGCGTATACGGTGCTTGAATTTTACTCTGAAATAAGCGCCGTCAGTATATGTCAGAGCTATACTTTTTTTCCGTGACTGTTATAAAGAATAACTCGCAGTTCACGTTCACTGCCTTATGACGCCCGCATCCGAACGGCAGTTTTTCCGGAGCGAACGGGCGGCTGTATCAGCCGCAGCCTGCCTTATTCAGGCAGCAAGAGCTTTGTTATCAGCGTCTAATTTTATATGATGCAGTTTAAAGAGTTTGCATCAGCTCTGCACGCTTACGCGGTCTCGAAACCCCCGTCGAAACCTTTACGCCCCCTTTTTTCAGAAATTATCTTTTACCCATCTTTCGGCGTGGTCAATCCATCTGTGGTATTCCTTGTTGCAGCGAAGATCCCCGACTGACGTATAGTCGTTGCAAAGGGCAAGCCCGTGAAAACCGCTGTGAAAAATTTCGAGTTCGAATTTCACGCCGTTGTCGGCAAGTTTCTGTGCGAATAAAAGCGCATTCTGAACCGGTACAACCTGATCGTCTGAGGTAGCCCAGATAAAACACGGAGGGGTGTTCCCGTCGATTTGATTGTCAAGTGAGACGTGCTGCATCAGTTCATTGTTTTCGCGGTTATCACCGAGAAGCAGGTCAAACGATCCATGATGAGTTTTAACATTTTTGGATATAACGGGATAGCAGAGAATACCGCCATCAGGTCTGTAATCAGCCGGCGTTCCTCCAAGGCAATCAAGCACCTCATCGGAGCCGTACATGGTAACTGCCGACGCGGCAAGATGACCTCCGGCTGAAAATCCGCAAATGAAAACTCTTTCCGGATCAATGCCGTATTTTTTTGATTCGCTGCGGATGTGCGCAATCGCTTCGCATGCTTCGCACAGGGCCTGCGGAAATACCGCGGGTTTTTCATTGCCGTAATATGTCGAGCCAACACTGTATTCAAGCACAAAAGCGGCAAAACCTCTTGCTGCAAATTCAAGTGCTACTGGCTCATCTTCACGAAAAGAACGAAATCCGTATCCTCCGCCCGGACAGATGATAACTGCCGGTTTTTTGTATGAAGCGGGGGCTTCGTTATTGAGTTCGGGTACAAAGCATTTAAGATATGGTTTAAAATCTCCCGCCCCTTTTGATCTGACATTAATATAAACGGTACCGTTAATCATATTTTTTTCCCTTCATTGCTTTTTCAATCTC
>JAFZTO010000166.1 GCA_017618795.1 Clostridia bacterium
AAAAAACCTCTCTGCAGAGGTAGACATTATTATATCACTTTTTTTTCTTTTTGTCAACGTTTTAACGAATATTTACAAATTATTAACATTTGCTTTTGCATTTCCGTATTCTTTGCAATAAACATAGCATCGGCAGCCTGATTTTAATACACTTTTTCAGATATACTATTGAAAATCAAAGCCGACTGTGATATAATATAAATAAAAAAAGAGAAAAAAATGAGTTATTACAGCATTAGAGGTCAAAGAGCGGTTTTAAACTGCAATCCCGTAACGCACGGCAGAGGAATTTGCTTTCCCGCGGGAAGCGCGCCATATCACGACGTAATCTATTGCGTCACCGGAGAATGGGAAATCTGGCAGAACGGCGTGCCGTATAGTCTTCAGGACAACGATCTGCTTTTCCTGCACGCCAATATCGAACATTACGGAAAAAAGCCATGTAAAAAAGGGACAAAAGTTATATATATTCATCTGAGTGCGGACGCCGAAGACGTTTTTTCAGAATACCTTTGCGGGAGGAAAAACGGGTTTGCGGAAATTCCGCCGCTTGTCCACTGCTCCGGGAACGGTGAAATCGGCGAGATCTGCCGTGAGATAACAGAATCTTTCTGGCACGAATCCGACGAATCGCATGAACGCTCCGGCCTTCTTGCAGGTCTGCTGCTGCTTATTGCCTCCATTCAATCTGAAAAAGACGTCGACAAATCCGAAACGCTTGTTGACAGATGCCAGTCTCTTCTTCTCAAAAATTATAACAGATTTCTCGATGCCGGAGAAATTGCATCAGTTCTCGGAGTCAGCCAAAAAAGAATACGCGAAATGTTTAAGAACGATTTCGGGATGACGCCGCTTCAATATCAGCGTGAAATGAAAATCAACCGCGCTGTTGCTCTTATGACCGAATATCCTGATATAAGGTTCAAAGATATTTCCGATAACCTTGGTTACGGCAGCGAAAAAAGCTTCAACGCCTGCTTCAAGGCAAAACTGTCGCTCTCTCCGTCATCATACAGGGAAAAAATCATAAACGGCGAAATTATGCCCGACTATATCTTCCGTAAACCCCGCGAAACAGAAAACGTTTTTTACATAGTCGCAGACAGCGAGGATGGAAAAATCCGCTTTACCGTTCCTGCCAAACAGAATGAAACGGTCTGGTTTCACCTCAAGAACAGGACCTTTTATTCATGCAGATACAGCATTAAAATAATAACAGATGGATTGATTTACGCTGAATTATGCGACGGACGCCTGACCAAAACAGGAAAAATCAGTCTTAACGGAGAACAGATAAGCGACTGTTCACAGATAACCGCAGAGGCACATTACGAATTTACAGCGTAACACTTTAAAACGGCAAGCAGGTCAATCCTGTTTGCCGTTTGCGTGCTATAAAACTTGTTTTATGCGTTGAGCGCCTTCTGAACAGCGTTTATAAGAGGCTGAGCGATTTCCAGAAGCTGGTTCTTGAAAACAAGCCCGAGAACTAAACTGAGTATTGCCAGAACAACAAAAATGATTATCCAAATCAGCTTGGATTTCCAGAAATGCTGTACATTCAGGTTTTTGGCAAACGCAGAAAACACCAGTGTACATATAAGATTGACAAGCGGAATTGCAAGCAGAATATCAAACAGGAAAAACAGACCTGTTGGAACAGGCTTGGTGCTCTTTTCGGGCTTTTCCTTTTTCCTATTCAGATTATCCTTCTGAGGCTGTGTTTCGTTCTCAGGCTGCAAAGGCATCACGGGAGCAAATGCCGGGCGGTCAGTCCCGGAAATGGGCTCCGTAGCCACGTTTTTGATTTCCTCAACAGCAGCGACCGTTTTTTCCTCAGCCACTCCGACGGTTTCATTCAAACCCTGGTTCAGATTCTCGGCCGCAGCCTCGATTTCTGAAGCTGCATTCTGTACGACCGTCTCCACAGCCTCGAACTGGTTGGAACCGCATGCTGTGCAGAAGTTTGTTGCGTCATCGCATATGCAACCGCATTTTGCGCATTTTTTCATTTTGTAAAGCTCCTTTACTTTTTCTGGAATAATTATATCATAAAATATTGCTTAAGTCAATATTTTTTTGAAAAAAACTTTAATTATCTTGCCAACAGGTCAAGTTTGTGATATACTATTATATAATGTTAAGATTTTTATCGGAGAAAAAATGGAAAGAGTTTCAAAAGAAAACTATTATCTCGACATAGCGCAGACTGTATCCAAGCGCAGCACGTGCTTGAGAAAACATTTTGGCGCGATAATTGTTAAGAACGACAGCATAGTATCCACAGGATATAACGGAGCACCGAGAGGCCGCGCCAACTGCACCGATCTGTGCTTCTGTCTGCGCGACAAGTTAAATATTCCCCGCGGCGAAAGGTATGAACTATGCAGATCGATCCATGCTGAAGCAAACGCGATAATCGCCGCGTCGCGCGCAGACATGATAGGCTCGACGCTCTACCTGGCATGCACGGACGGCAAAACCGGCGATCTTGTTCCGGGAACGTCAAGCTGCGCGATGTGCAAAAGGACTATAATAAACGCAGGGATCGAAAAGATCATAATCCGCGATTCAGAAACCGAGTACCGTGTCATAAACGTGACCGACTGGATATATGACGATGACAGCCTGTCCGGAAAATTCGGATATTGAAGTTACCGAAATAACCGGCGATCATTACGACGTTATCAGAAAAATCTGCGCGGAATGCGGGGTCAATAATTTTCTGAAGCTGACGGCCGGATATTCAGAAATAAAAAAAGTTGCCGTGCTGAACGGACAGCCGGTTGGATATGCAGTCATGCTTTATCTGCTTGACGATGGAGAAATATGCACCGTATGTGTCGCAAAAGAACACAGACGCAAAGGTATCGGCTCATTGCTGCTCGAAAGCCTTGTTAATGAAGGAAAGCAACTCGGTATTAAAATATTCAATCTCGAAGTCAGAGCCGAAAACTCACCCGCAATCACGCTGTATGAAAAACACGGATTTACAATCACCGGTAAACGTAAAAACTACTACAGTAACCCGATCGAGGACGCACTTGTAATGTCATATTATGAAAATACTAGCATTTGAAAGCTCATGTGACGACACATGTGCATCAGTAGTTGAAGAAAAAGACGGCGAACTTAAAATTCTTTCAAATATCGTTTCATCGCAAACCGATATTCATTCAGAATACGGTGGAGTAGTGCCGGAAATTGCCGGAAGGGCGCATGCCTCTGTTATTTCTGCAATAACTTACACTGCTCTGGACAACGCCGGGATTACAATTAACGACATTGACCTTATCGGCGTAACCAACAGGCCCGGGCTGATAGGCTCACTTCTTGTCGGTGTAAATTTTGCCAAAAGTATTGCTTTTTCTAACGGCATACCTCTCGTACCGGTCCACCACATAAAAGGGCACGTCGCGGCTAATTATTTCACCGAAATAAATCCAGAGCCGCCTTATATTGCGCTTGTCGCTTCTGGAGGACACACTTCCCTGCTTAAAGTTGATTCATATACAGATTTCAGAACAATAGGTACAACAAGGGACGACGCAATCGGAGAATGCTTCGACAAAATAGCGCGCGTCATGGGCATACCGTATCCCGGCGGAGCCGAAATCGACAGACTGGCATCGGAAGGAGACAAAAATGCTTATGCTTTTCCTTCCGCGGCAATTCACGACGAAAGCCTTGATTTTTCCTTCAGCGGTCTTAAAACCCATGCGATAAACCTGATCCATAAGCTTGAACAGAACAAAGAAGAAATACCACGAAAGGACGTCTCCGCCTCTCTC
>JAFZTO010000167.1 GCA_017618795.1 Clostridia bacterium
AATTGTTATGGACGTGATACCGCAGGTCGGATTTTTCAGCTACGGAGCAATTTCCATAACGTTTCTCATTATTCCGGTTGCGGTCGGCGCCTACCTGCTCGGAGCGGGGTGGGGAGCTCTGTTCGGACTTGTTTTCGGACTGGCGAGCCTGCTCCGGTGCTTTGCGATACCTTATCCCGACGCTTTCGGAGCGGCCGTATGGGCAATAAATCCCGCCGGCTGCGCCGCAATGTGTCTGATACCTAGGATGCTCATGGGTTTCTGCTGCGGCCTGATAGGAGATCTGGCGAGAAAGGATCCGGACGCAAAAGGTTTCAAAGACATTCTGCCGATGATAATATGCTCCCTTGCAGGAGCCCTGCTCAACACGGTGTTCTTTATAACGGCGTTTATACTCATCTACAGAAATGCCGATCTGAGCGCGCTTCAGATCGGGCTTCTGAGCGAAAAAAGCATAAAAGAGATAATTCTCATTTTCGTGTCCATCAACGCGCTTGTCGAGCTGGCCGTCTGCGGCATAGTCGGAACCATTCTCTGCAAAGCGCTCAAACCGGTGTTCAAAAAGGCTGATATCTATGAATAAACCGCATCTCATCGCTCTGATCCTTGCGATCGTACTTGTAATACTGTTCATGGTCCGGTGCTCGGTCAGAAGCGCGATAAAAAACAATACTTCAGTCGAAAGCGGCACCAAAAACACCCAGGGGACGTCGGGAGAAACGCGGGATCCTGGACTTACCTTCGCACCGTGGACCCAGGCTCCGGACACCGAGCCGCCCGCCGACGATCCGTATACGGCGGCGCTTTCCTCCATCGTCGGTTCGCTCAAATCCGACACGATTTTCGTTTACGATCTTGACAGGGGGAACTTTGCGCTTCAGAGGGGAACGTCAAGGGTTATCTATCCCGCCGACATAACCATGCTCTGGACGGGAATGTACGCGCTGACCGTCATGCCGGCCGACACGGTCATAAGCCCGACCAAATCCGACATAGCGCTGGCAAAGAAGGGCACGGGGACCGCGTACGTCAGGAGCGGGCACTCCCTTACGCTCTCGATGCTTGTCGAGGGAATGCTTGTGGACGGCGGCTCCGACTGCGCCTACGCGATAGCGACGGGCGTGGGCAGGTATATCGCCCAGAATGAGAATCTGAGCTCGGAGGAGGCGCTGGCCAAATTCATGCTCGGTCTGAACGGCTATCTCACCGACGTGAACTGTCCGGGCACAAAGTTTGACAATCCCGACGGATATTCGGGCAAAACGCATTATACCACGGTTCACGATCTTGTTGAGATTTCCAAGCTTGTCGTGAAAAACGATTATATGTCGCGGTATATGGCCCTTCCCAAGGTCAAAGTGACGTATGCGAGCAAGCATTCGATGACATGGACGAACGATAACGCGCTGCTTGATCCGGAAAGCGCTTATTATCACCAGAGCGCAAACGGAATGAAAACAGGTTCATACGACGGATCGTACTCGCTTATAAGTTCGGTCAAGGTCGACGGAATGACCAAATTCATCATCGGCGTTTTCGGAAGCAGCGATAAAAACGTGAGATTCGAGGATACAAGCAGAATAATCGGCGCCATAGAAAAAATCTCCGGATAAAAGAAAAAAGCCTCCGCAAACGGAGGCTTTTTCGGAGACCGTCAGAACAGGTCGTCGATGATGCCGGCAAGCACTCTTGCAGCGACTGCGACGCCGAGAACCAGAAAAATGTCGGTCAGATCCACGGCAAGGCCGTCCTCCGCCATTTCGATCTTCGCGCGCGGTCTGCCGGCGCAGTTCTTTGTCCGCAGGGCTATCTCGCCCTCGCCTTTGATGAAAATCTGGTAATTTTTAAGGTTCGAGACGTTTGTCTTCACTCTTGACAGTCTGTCGCGGACCGCTTCCTTTAAATCTGCCATTTCAACTCTCCGTTTTTTAAATTCCCGATTATTATATAACAACGCTCTCCGTTTTGCAATACGTTTGAGGAAAAATGAACGAAACAAAGCTGAAAAGTTACAAAGAAATAATAAATTCACCGCTTGTCGTCCTGAATGGGATAGGCCGCAAAAGAGCGGAGCTGTTCGGGAAAATGGGTGTAAGTTCGGTCGGAGACCTGACGGACCATTTTCCGCGCGCCTACCAGAACAGGGGCAACGTGCGACTGCTGAACGAGGCTGAAAGCGGTCTTGCCTGTTCGTTCATGCTGACCGTTGCCACCGTTCCGAGAACCGCACGCCTTAAAAACCGCATGGAAATCACAAAATTCCGCGCGTTTGACGAAAGCGGCAGAGTCGAAATCTGCTTTTTCAACAGCAGGTTCGCCGAGAAGGTTTTCGACGTCGGGCAGACGTGGCGCTTCTGGGGAAGAATCGCAAAGGGAAGGAACGGCCTCACAATGACGGCTCCGGTATACGAGCGCGCGGATATCCCGGGAACGAGACTTCCAGATCTTGTGCCGGTCTACCCTTCGACGGCCGGGCTGACACAGAGTGTTATTGCCGATGCTGTAAAATCGGCGTTCGGACTCATCGGCGACCGCGCGCCCGAGGAGATCATTCCGCCCGAGCTCATGCTCCGGACCGGCGTGCCTGACAGAATGACCGCATACCGCTTTGTGCACTTTCCTCAGACGGTACGCGAGGCGCAGGAGGGAAGGCGCTATTTTGCGCTCCGCGAAATATTCGAATTTGTTCTTGCCATACGCGTGACAAGGTCGTCGAGAAACCGCGGAACGCCTCCTTCTCTCAGAAAAGTATCGGTCGGACCGTATCTTGAAAAACTCGGATTTACACTTACCGGCGCCCAGAAGCGCTCGGTGGACGAGATACTGAACGACATGACCGCAAAAGGGCATCCGATGATGAGGCTGCTCTCGGGGGACGTCGGCAGCGGGAAAACCGCCGTTGCCGGCGCGGCCGCCTACGTCTGCGCGGCCGGCGGCTACCAGTGCGCCCTGATGGCTCCCACTGAAATTCTCGCGGCGCAGCACTACGGCAAGCTCTCGCCGATATTTGAAAAACTGGGGCTGAAAACGGCTCTGCTCACGGGCGGTCTGAAAGAATCGGAAAAGAAACGAGTCCGGGAAGGTATCGCCTCTGGGGAGACCGACGTTGTGATAGGCACGCACGCTCTTATCAGCAAAAACACGTTTTTCGCGCGCCCCGGGCTGACAATAATAGACGAACAGCACCGCTTCGGGGTAATTCAGCGCGCGTGCGTCGCGGAGAACACGGGCGAGAAGACCACTCCTCACGTTCTGGTCATGAGCGCGACTCCAATCCCGCGCACAATGGGACTTGTCATGTTCGGCGAGCTTTCCCATTCGGTGCTTGACGAGCTGCCGCCCGGAAGGCAGGAGATCAAAACGTACTGCGTCGATTTCGGTTATACCGAACGCCTTGACGATTTCATCAGAAAGCAGGTTTCGGAGGGCGGCCGCGTATATGTGGTATGTCCGGCCATCGAACGCGAAAAGGATCCGGAGGATCTGCTTTCCGTCGACTCCCTTGATCAGGAAAAAACGGAACTGCATTACGCGGTCGAAGAGTATGAAAGGCTGAAGGAGTCGCTTGGAGAAATAAGCGTGGGACTTGTACACGGCAGGATGAAGGCGGCCGAAAAGGACGGCGTGATGGAACTTTTCGCGTCGGGGAAGATACAGGTCCTCGTCAGTACCACGGTAATCGAGGTAGGCGTGGATGTTCCCGAGGCCACGCTTATGATAATCGAAAACGCCGAGCGCTTCGGGCTGGCGACGCTTCATCAGCTGCGCGGACGCGTCGGCAGAGGGAAAAAGAAATCGTTCTGCATTCTCGTCTCCGATTCGAAGGGAGAAAACGCCGTAAAGAGGCTGGGCGTGATGAAGGACTGCAGCGACGGCTTCAGAATCGCCGAATTCGACCTTCAGCAGAGGGGGCCGGGAGACTATCTGCCCGACCGCGGGTACGCCCGTCAGCATGGCGAGAGCGCGGCGCCGCTTCTGGCGGACGTCGATATGCTCAGAGAGTCGGAGAAATCCGTGAGCGGCATACTTGACTCGGATCCCGACCTTTCTGCCCATCCCGCTCTGCGCGAAGCCGCCGGAGAGATCGCCGGCAAAAACGAACGGCTGCTGCAATAGCTTTCATATCTTCGCCCGTCTGTCAGACGGGCGTTTCGATTATTCGGTCTCAAAACGGAAAATATTCCTGAAAAAACGATAATATTCAATTATTTCCAGCAGATTATTGACAAACGGGGTAATTAAAGATATAATATAATGCTGTATTAAGAAAGTAGCAGTTAATCACCGCAGCTTAAGAAGAAGGACACGGGAATGGCAGAAAAAAAACAGGGAGAAAGCGCGCGCGGAGTAAGCGTCAACGAGCGCCGGAGGGCAAGGGAAGACGCAATGAAGCTTCTGTTCGAGGCTATGGTGCAGAAACCGGACGACGCGGACGCCTTTTTCCACGAGGAAGCCGGGCATCTTGAACTGAAGAACGATATCGCATACGTCAAAACGGTCTACGACGGCGTTTTAAATCACCTGAACGAGATCGACAGTCTGATTGAGGGATCGTCAAAAGGCTGGAAAATCGGCCGTATTCCCAGAACCGGAATAGCCGCAATGAGAATCTGCGTTTACGAGATGAAATACTATTTTGAAGACAGCGGCGAGAGTATTTCGTACAATATATCCATAAACGAGGCGGTTGAACTGGTAAAAAAATACGGCGAGCCGAAAGACCGTTCGTTTGCAAACGGCGTGCTGAATTCCATAGCCGAAAAGTGCGGTCTTAAATAATTATGGCTTTTCTCGGAATAGATTCAAGCAACTATACGACCTCGGTTGCCATCTCCGACAAAACGGTAAGGGCAAACCTGCGAAGGGTGCTTGATGTAAAGCAGGGCGAGAGGGGCCTGCGTCAGAGCGACGCCCTTTTTCAGCATACGGTAAATTTCCCGGAGCTTTTTTCAAGGCTCGGCAAGCAGGATATCGAAGCGGTCGGCGTGTCGTATGCTCCGCGGAGCGTCGAGGGATCGTATATGCCGTGCTTTCTTGCCGGCGTTTCCGTCGCTTCGGCCGTTGCGGAAAGCGCGGGCGTCCCGCTGTACAGATTTTCGCATCAGCAGGGCCATATGGCCGCAGCGCTCTATTCGGCCGGCCGCGAGGATCTGCACGGAAAAAAATATTACTTCTTCCATCTGTCCGGAGGTACTACCGAGCTTCTGCTTGTTGACGGAGGCAGGACAGAGATTGCCGGCAGGACGCTTGACATAAGCGTCGGTCAGCTAATCGACCGCGCGGGAGTCATGCTGGGGATGAAATTTCCGTGCGGCGCCGAGGTCGAGAAGACCTCGGGCGGCGAAATTCCCGACGGTCTGCCGAAGATAAGGCTGAAGGGCGGCGACTGCAACCTTTCGGGCATAGAGAACAAGATCGCGGAGCTTATACGGTCCGGGGCGGACGGGAAATACGTCTGCGGTTACGTAATCGGGTGTGTGCGGAGCGTTGTCTGTCTTATGCTCGGAAACGCGCTTGAAAAAATCGCTCTGCCGGTAGTGTGCGCCGGAGGCGTGGCGTCAAACGCCGCAATCAGAAAAACGGTTTCGGAAAGGTTCGGCGCTTTTTTCGCCGAACCCGAATATTCCTCCGACAACGCGGCGGGAATCGCCCGTCTGACTGAAATGAGGTTCCGTTATGGCGGCTGACGAAAGCAGAATACTCAGTGTTTCTGCCGTGAATATGATGGCCAAAACCGTAATAGAGGGCACTCCGGCGCTGAACTCGCTTTACGTTCGCGGCGAAATATCCAATTTAAGGTATACGGGCGGCCACATGTATTTTTCGCTGAAGGACGAAGGGGCGGCGATCCCGGCGGTTATGTTCCGCGCAAGCTGCGCGAAACTGAAGATCGTTCCGGCCGACGGGATAAAGGTGATCGCCAGATGCTCCGCAACCGTATACGTTCCGGCGGGCAGGTTCCAGCTTACGGTAACGGATATGCGTCCAGACGGTGTCGGCAGTCTTTATCTTCAGTACGAGCTTTTAAGAAAAAAACTGGAGGCCGAGGGACTGTTTGACCGTGAAATCAAGAAACCGGTACCGAAAATACCGTCCACCGTCGGAGTCATAACCTCTCCCTCGGGAGCGGCCGTCCGCGACATTATCAACGTGTGCGGCAGGCGCTTCCCGTTTGCGAAAGTCGTCGTTTTTCCGTCGCTCGTTCAGGGAAGCGGCGCGGAGGAGAATCTGATTGAAGGCGTCCGCTGGTTCGGAAGCGGCCGCGCGGACGTGATAATAATCGGCAGAGGCGGCGGATCGATCGAGGATCTTTGGTGCTTCAACAGCGAGGCGCTGGCAAGGGAGATAAGAAAATCGTCTGTGCCGGTAATATCGGCCGTCGGACACGAGACCGATTTCACCATCTGCGATTTCGCGGCGGACATGAGGGCACCGACCCCTTCCGCGGCTGCTGAAATAGCCGTTCCCGATACATTCGAGCTGGTAAAAAAATTCGACAACGTCATGTCCAAGCTGAAGACGCGGCTTTACGCTCTGATAGATATAAAGCGAAGGGAAC
>JAFZTO010000168.1 GCA_017618795.1 Clostridia bacterium
GAAACACATGGCCTCGGTACTCTTCAAAGTTGCCGGAGAGCAGGCACTGCTGAACCAGTTTATAGTTGAACAGATAGACAGTACCATTACCCCTGACGAGCTTCGCCGGCTGAGAAACAGCGCCTACGATATCGTCCGCAAACGCCACGGAATGATTTTTTTCGAGGAATCGTACGAGGACAGCTATGAAAACTGGGACGGTGAAAACTATGATGAGTAACGGGAAATCCCCTGTAAACATCCGTACAAAGATACCGGTAAAAGGAAGGAGCAGATCATTGATCGACAGAGAGATAACGTCATATTTCAAAGGCACTCCGGACGTGATGACAGTCCTGGAGGCGGCAAAAGCGATGCGCTGCAGCAAGAACACGGTCTACACTTTGATTAAGGAAGGACGCATTCAGGCGGTGCGCGTCGGCAGGTGCTTCAAGGTTCCCAAATCGGCTCTTGTGGATTTTATGAGCGCAGAGAAAAACTATTTTATCATTTCTCCGAATAATCCGGATTGTCTCTGGACTTCGCCGTCAAAATGTGGTATTGATATTACAGGGGAAAAAAACAGATCACGGAAAGGGGTACTGTAAAATGAAAAAACTGACAGGTCACCTGGAAGATAAGCACGGAAAATGGTACGCAGCGGTAAATCATTATGACACAAACGGAAAAAGGCACGTCAAGTGGTACAGTCTTGACATCGAATCTAAGCGCGGCAACAAAAGGAAAGCCGAAGAAAAACTGACGGAACTTCTCAGAAAACTGAACGCAGAATCCAATGATCTGCCTGAGAATCTGACTCCGGCCGAGCGTGAGCGCATTAGGCTGTCCGGTTTGCCGGCTGATGAATATGTCATCGAATGGCTGGAAGATCACCGCCGGAACATCTCGGCACGGACTTACGAAGGATACAGACAGTACGTCCGCGGAAAGATTGCCCCGTTCTTCAAAAGCAGAGGCATACTTCTTAAAGACGTTTCCGGAGATCATCTGAATTTGTTCTATCGACTCCTGTTTGAGGAGGGGCTGAAAGGCGCAACAATCCAAAGGATTCACTCGATACTGCATCTTGCTTTCAAAGTGGCTGTAAAGCGCGGAATAATCCCGGTCAATCCCTGCGAACGTGCCGACAGGCCGAAGGCGCAGCCGTTTATAGCGAGTTATTACAATGCTGACGAGATAAGGAAACTGCTCGAGGTATCAGCCGGGGACGAACTGCATCTGGTCATTCTGCTGACCGCGTATTACGGTCTGCGAAGAAGTGAGGTGCTGGGATTGAAATGGTCTGCCGTTGATTTTTCCGAAAAGAAAATCAGTATCCGTCACAAAATTCTTGATGTAAACGGGGAGCCGGTTGGATATGACGTAATGAAAACCAAATCGTCATATCGGACGCTCCCTCTTATTCCGCTGATCGAAGAAGAATTAAAGAAGCAGCTTGAATTGAAGGAACAGATGAAAAAAGTCTTTAAAAACGGATATTGCACTGATTATGACGAGTACATCTGTACCGATGCCCTGGGAAAGCTGTACAAGCCGGATTATGTAACCTCACACTTTGCCTGTCTGCTGAAAAGCTGCGGTATGCGACATATCCGCTTTCATGAACTTCGTCACTCCTGCGCCTCTCTTCTGCTGGCAAAAAAAGTGCCGATGAAAATGATTCAGGACTGGTTAGGCCATTCGGACATTCAAACGACGAGCAATATTTACAGTCACCTGGATGCGCAGAGCAAACAGGAATCGGCTGACGTAATTGCTGCCGCGCTGGAAAGCTAAACCCGCGTTTTTCTCAGTCTGCAAAAACGTTCCCGCGCTGTGTTTTACGGCAGTGGTAATTTATCGTAGTCCAAAGCGCAAGAAAACCGCGAGTTTAAGCTCAGAACCGCCTGTGCGCCGTTTGTATCAACATGAAAGCATAGTTGACACGCGGAAACAAACACGCCTTAAAACGGCATCTCAGCGCGGCTGTATCCGTTACCGAATGTGCATATATGTGTCGCTATACAAAAAGAGGAGCACCGGCTCCTCTTTTTGTATCGGCGGAGAGGATGGGATTCGAACCCATGTGAGCTTTCGCTCAAACGGTTTTCAGGACCGCCTCGTTATGGCCGCTTCGATACCTCTCCGTATGTGAATGTGAAATTGTCGCGAACTTTGATAGAAAACTGATAGACAACGCCTCTTTTCTCTGCAAGCCAAAGTCGCGAAAACAGCAGAAAAACGGAGCTTTCGGGAGAAAAACGGAGATTTTGCGAGGTCACAAGTGATGACACCGTTCAGATTTCAAGACCGCCTCGTTATGACCGCTTCGATACCTCTCCGTATTCTTTTAAAGACGGATAATATAATATCACATCCGGCGTCTGTTGTCAAGGTTTTTTTGCGCTGACGATTTTTTGCTTGACTTATTCACGATATGATTCTATAATATATCTGTAGACAGCTTTTAAAAACCGTCTGCGCATGAATATCAAGGAAAACGGTGATAAAAATGAAATCAGACAAGAGAAGCACGGACAGCCGCCGCGCCGGAAGGCGCGCCTCCCGCTTTTTCCCTTCCCATTCCGTCTCCCTCTCCTCTTCCCCCGCTCTGCGCGGGATCCTATCGGTCCTGCTGGCGGTCGCCTGCGTGATCCCGCTCGCGGGATGCGGAGGCGGAGGCACGCCCGATACCACCTCCGTAGCCGGGACCGAAGCCCCGGGGCCGGATACCCAGGCACCCGACAGCTCGTCTGCTGAGCCGGCGACCTCCGCTCCGGTGGCCACGACCGCGAAGCCCGAAGGCACATCGGCGCCCGCAGTAACGACGGCAGCGCCCGAGGCGACCACCGACGCCGAGGGCAGATCCGACTATCCCGTCGAGGGCCTGACCTGGAGTCTCGGATACGTGGGATCCTCGACGCACTCCTCCTGGAAGAACACACTCAACCCCACCGGAGCATACTACTCGGTCTCCGCGATCTTCACCGTCCCTGCGGCCGGATCGACGGTGACCTTCACCGACGACAACACGAACAGCAACGGCGACTCGAACTTCGCCTCGGCGGCCGCCTACGTCTTCTCCAGCTGGAAGGACTCGGGCTCCGGGAACTGGGTGATCGATCTTGACGGATACAACGC
>JAFZTO010000169.1 GCA_017618795.1 Clostridia bacterium
ACTCCTCGTCTTCCAGCGTGTCCCAGATATGACCGGGACGAGATAGACGCATTCTTTGACGGTACGAACGAAGACTTTCGGCGTTAATAACATCCATGCCGAAGTTTTCGAGAACAAGCATGTCCTGCGTTTTTACAGACGCGTCGCGGTACATGGCCTTCAGTTCTTCGTCCGTGCACCTGTAATCGCCCTCACCGTTGCGACGGTAGCTGTTAAGCGGATTTCCGTCAATATACACGGGCTTATACGATCTGTCGGCGCGAGGAACATTAATGACAACTATATGTTTGCCGTCAACGGTCTCCACTGAACTACGATTTTCAGCAGCGATGCTGATTCTTTCCGTGAGTTTTTCAAAGAACATGATATTCCTGAGGTTTCAAATCTGAAAACCGCATGGGATACGTTTTCTCATGATCATCCCGGCAGTTCCGAAAAGATAATTTCAGACGGAAAAGACGTGTATTCCATTCCGGTGGATTTTGAAAAATGGGGTATCTATAAAGCTGAAACCAGAGAGGATTGAACCGCTTTTAAGGACTATTATTTTTTCCATTCTGTCACCCTCCTGGCTTTGCGATTGCCGGTCTGGCTGCAATCACAAGAATAAACATTTTTTTGCTCAAGTCCAGAGACAATCTCATATTATTCATTTTTTTCTGATTTGTCAATGTACAACTTTGCCGTCGCCGGTGTACAGTTTCAAGCGTCGCCAGGTGTTTAACGTCGCCGCTATATCCAGGCATCCGGGAGAAAGTTGAAATGGCAATAATTGTGCAATCAAAAAACGCCCAAAACTGAATAAAACCGAATAACTCAATTGTTCAAAGTAGAGCGATGCATGTACATAAAGAACAACGTATAGATGCTCAGGCAGTGCAGGACTGATTAAGTAAAATTCAGAGAACGAGTCTTGACACTGCGGGAAAGATGTGATATAATATCCAAAAGAATATAACCCCTTTTTCTAAAATGTACCCCGGACAAACTCGCAGAAATGTGTTCTCCGATCCGCCTACCGTTAAATTATAATGTTAATCAAAAACAACGCTCTGAACGAATTGCCTATAACTTGATAAATTTGCCATTGTTTTTCCATTCAAGCTGCTGTATAATATTTCAAAATGGCTCTTGGCGCTGCTGACGCGGTTTTTCCGGACGGTTTGGACAGCATCAGGCGCGCCGGGTATTAAAAAAACATGAGAGGAAAAAAACAAATGAAAAAAATCCTATCTATCTGTCTGTCGGCCTGCCTTATAATTCTTTCGGCGCTGACACTCACAGCGTCTGCGGCCGATACAAATGAGTTTGCAGGCGACCACTACATTTATTTTACCAGAGGCGACTACGGAAGGATCATTAAGTTTACCGTAGATTCAACCGAAAAAACCGTTACTTTAAACTGCATCGCGGGATCAGAGGACTATAGCAACGGCAAACTCTTTAACCCGAATGATCCTGTCACTGTCAGCTGGAAGGTTGACGGCTCAAAGATGGATGTTACCGTTTCCAATTTCAACAATGAAAACAGCACGTATCTCGGCGAAACGGCAAAGGTCAGAATGGACGGCACGGAAATATCCTTCACGAAAACCGACACAACATTCAGTTTCACAACCGAGCAGACCGGCTCGGCCCACATCATTTACTTCACCAACACCGCTTACGGCAGAGCCTATGTGTTCAACATCAACGGAACAAGCGGCAGAGTCAATGATGTGGCTCCGCTCATCTGGGAGGATGCGACATCCGGCACCGCCGTTGACTTCATCTCCACGGTAAGCGATGAAAGAGTGAACATTGAATACACCGTCGACACGGAGGTCGATCCCGAAAACGGCGCTGACGTGACCGTAAAGCTCAGCGGATGGTCTTATCCGTCGCAGTGCACCGGGTATGTCGCGCTCGACCAGTTCCCCAACGGCAACCTCAACGACAACAAGAAGTCGGCAAACGGCGATAACGAGGTCCTCACCGCCTCCTTCGGCGGCATCCTTCTTCCCAACCTTCTGAGCGCGGAAGAGCAGCCGAGCGTCCAGACGTCGGACGGCATCGTCATATCCTTGATCGCGCTCGTTTCCGCCGCCTCGGCAGCCGCTGTCGTTTTTTCGAAGAAAAGAAGCTGAAAAACGGTTTCTCCGCCTGCCTGTTCAGGCGGGCGTAGAAACAGGACAAAACCGTCCGATTTTTTTAAAGCATGCCGTTACGGCATAACACACGAAACCAGACAAAAAGGTTACAATCCAATGAAAAAAACAATTATTTCAGTTCTTGTCGTCTTTTCGATGATACTGGCCTTTGCGGCCTGCTCAAACGCCGGCAAAGACAGTAAAGTCTCGACGCAGAACACCCCCAATTCTTCGGGTGAAGTTACGGATAAAGTTCCGGAAACAGAGGAAAAACCTGTTACGACCGAGAAGCCGACGCCCGAAACCACAGAAGAGCCTGTCGTGACTGAAGAACCCGGCCCGAAATTCTACGGCGAACACGTCTTTTACGCGACGAACGGCGCGTACGGCATATACTGGCAGTTCACCATCTCGGAGGACTCCGGCGAGTTCCAGGAGCTCCACACCTATTACACCGCGACCGAGTATGACGGCAGCGGCGCGATAGACACCTCGCAAAACGCCATCAAACACGCGGATTTCAAATATGAGATAACCGACGGCAAGCTCAAAATAACATTCGCAAACTATCTTGCGGACGGTTACCAGGAAGGCTCCGACTACTGGTTCGCAAACCTTATCAGGGTCGGGCTCGACGAGCAGTACACAGAGGATTTTGATTTTGAAACAGATCATATCCTTGTCGTTACCTTCGGGTCCTGAAGCTTTTCATCCGAGGACTGATTCGAAATGAAAAAAACACTTGCTTTTGTGCTCGCGGCGATCGTTTTTGCGCTCGCCGCCTGCACGGCAGGCCTTTCGCCTGCCGACGGCACCACGGCAGACGCCGGCACAGAGCTTAAGACGGACGCTCCCGCTTCGACGGCGCAACCGACCGGTCCCGCGGCTGAAACGTCCGGTATACCCGACACTCAGCCCGTTCAGTCGGGGGGCGAGGTTCTCCCTCCCGATGACGACGGCGAAATAAAGAGGGTAGTCATAGTCGGCGTGGACGGTGCCGGTTCGGCGTTCAAAACTGCAAACACGCCGAATTTTGACCGCATATTCGCAAACGGAGCGGTCACGTATTCCGCTCTTACGATGTATCCGTCGCTGAGCGGAGAATGCTGGGCCTCGTGCCTTCACGGCGTGACTCCAGAGATGCACTGGATAACGAACGACAATTCGGCAAGCAAGACTGCGGCAAACCCGGCTTGCCCATCGGTTTTCAAAATAATCAGGGAAAAGGAACCCGATGCTCTCCTTTCCTCCCTCTGCAACTGGACTAACGTAAACTACAGCATAGTTGAGGACGACATTGGAGTTTACAAATACGGGCGTGCAAACCGTGACGACAAGGTCACCGAGAAAGCTTGCAACTATATTGCGGAAAACGATTTCAGGTTTATGTTTGTTCATCTTAACGACCCAGACGGAGCGCTTCACAGCATAGGCTACGGGACGTCCGCACACACGTCTGCCGTTGAAGGAATCGATGTGCATATTGGCGAGATATACGACGCTCTCGTCAAAAAAGGCTATGTCGGATCGACGGTCTTTATCGTGACTACAGATCACGGAGGCAACGGAACGAGCCACGGCAGATGGGCGGATACCGAGAAATATATTACCTTTGCCGTTACGGGCCCCGGTGTTCTCCATGGAGAACCAGGTGACATGAACATATGCGACATCGCGGCGATAGTTCTCTACTCGCTCGGAATAGACATTCCGGACTGGATGACGGGCAGGGTTCCGACAGGAATATTTGACGGAATAACCGCCGAACCTCGCCCCTATGAAAGCCATTGAACGCAAGAAAATGTTGAACTGGAAAACACTGAAGGCGTTAATTTCTCTCCTGCTTGCTACTCTTATGCTGCTTGGCGCCGTCGCGTGCAATACGCCGAAGAACCTGGAAGAAAGCAGAATCGTGTCCGCCGTTCCGGTTTCTACGGAAAGAAAAACCGAACCCGCGGGCACGCAGGAGACGCCGTCGTCTGCCGAAGATCTGACGGATGCCCCCGACGAGACGACCCTCCCTGATGAAACGGAGGGTGCCAACGCCTTTGCGGGAGAACACGTTCTGTATCTCTCAAACGGAGCGTACGGACAGTATTTCTCGTTTGCCGTCAGCTCGGACAGCGAGACGCTCCGCGAGGTCCACACCATATACACCATAACGGAATATGACGGCAGCAACAAGATCGAAACCTCGCAGAATAAGACAAAATGCGCCGACATTTCCTATTCGGTGACAGGCAACAGCATCGAGATCAGGTTTTTCAATTACTACAATCCCGAGTCGTACTGGCTGGGTTCGCTGAACAAGGCCGGTCTTGACGATCTTCCCGCCGATTTCGATTACGAGGACGATACGACCGTTATTGTGTCGTTTGAGAAATAGTAAAAAAACAATGAAAAACAAAAAGGAGACTGCTTAAATGAAAAAAACATTAATTTCCCTCCTGCTTGCTGTTCTTATGCTGCTTGGTACCGTCGCGTGCAATACGTCGAACAATCAGGCGGAAAGCACAGCGGCGGACGGCACCGGCACAAACATCTCCGATCCGGAGACCGACGACGTGCCGGACAGCGTCAGATTTGACGGAAAGTATCTGACCTTCACTACCGTTTCCTGGTATAACTATGAAATGTATGTCGAAGAACCGGAAGAGGGTGACATAACGAGCGAAGCGGTATACAGACGCAACAGGACGGTCGAGGAGCGTCTCGGAATTACCATCGATTCCATTCCGATCAACAACGTAACTCATGCCGAACAGCCTAACTACGTCAGAACGTCGATACTTGCCGAAACACACGATTTCGACGTTGTCGCTTCGTTTATGTACACGACAGGCGGCCTGATTCTCGAGAACCTCTTCCACAACTGGGGCAACGGAGACATCCCCTACGTCAATCTGGATAAGCCCTACTGGTCAAAGACTATCAACGACAGTTTTACTGTCGGTGACAGACTGTATTCCGCGGTTTCCGACACGTGCATAACAGCCATGCAGACCGCGTACGGCTATCTTTTCAACAAAGAGATAGTCGAGGACAGACATCTTGAGAATTTCTATCAGGTTGTTGACGAAGGTCGTTGGACCGTCGATTATCTGTACAATCTCACCAAAAACATGTACAGCGACCTTAACTCTGACATGAGCCGCGACACGGGCGACTTCTACGGCCTGCTTTCCGATCTCAACACGAGCGTCACCGCGTATCTTCCGGCGTTCGAGCAGACAATATTCAAGTCGACCGGTGATGACATTGTTTGCACGCTTGACGATTCAAAAACGATCAACTGCTTTGAAAAGGTCAGAAAGCTCCTCAGAGAAAACGACGGCTGCTTCTGGTACTGGCACGGAAACAACGGCTTTACCTACGAGGACAAGCACCCCATTTTCAAGTCCGGGAACGTCCTTTTCATTCCGATAAGGCTTTCCGCACTTTATGATCAATATCGTGACGTTGATTTTGATTACGGTATTCTCCCGTATCCCAAGTACGATGAGGTGCAGAAGAATTATCACAATTCCTGCCTGAACAATTTCTCCGTTCTCTGCATTCCCAGCAACATAACCGGCACCGATCTTGAAAAGATCGGCGCGGCCATGGAGATCATGGCGAGCGAAAGCAGAAAGAGGATCATCCCCGCCTTCTACGAGACCGCGCTTCAGGACAAGTTTACCACCGACGAGGATTCCAAGAGAATGCTTGACATTATCATGGAAACGAGAGTGTTTGACATTGCGCATCTGTATTCCCAGGCAACAAGCGGCGCCTACAGCTTCTTCGAGGAAATAATGCGTTCGGGCGAAATGTTCACGACGGCATATGCCGTGCGCAGAAAAATGTTTGACAATGCGGCGCACAACCTGTACGAAAGCATTCTTAAGGTCGGAACACTGGACGAATAAAAAATGAAAAAGCAAAAAACACTGAAAAGAGTACTGATATCTGTTCTTCTGATCGTATGCTTTATCGCGTCGTCCTGTTCACACGGAAGCGAAAAGGGTAACGATTACACTGCCTGCGATAGTACGACGGAGGTTCCGATACCGGTTCAGGTGGAGGAAAAAGACAAGATGAAAATTCAACTTTACGCGGCACCCGAAGCGCTTGGCACTGGTGATGGCTCAAGCGCGGAGAACGCAATCGGCGGCCTTGAAGAGGCCGTTAAAGCTTCACGCGGAATCGACGGAGACGTTACAGTAAATCTCGCTGAAGGTGAGTATTATCTCAGGAAAACACTGAAACTTACCGAGGAAGACAGCGGAACGACATTTCTCGGTGAAGGCGCCGTGATCACAAGTTCGCTGAGCATTACAGGCTGGAAGGACGCGGGGAAAGGCATCGTATGCGCAGACCTTTCCGATTCGGAACTGACGAGATTCACGCAGTTCTACGTAAACGGAAAGAGACGCGAGAGGACACGTTGGCCAGAGGAAGGGATACTCATTCCTGCCCAGTCACAGGGCAAGAGCACCGGCTGGGCAAACGAAGTCACCGGACTGTCCGGCGACGAACTCGCGCTCCGTCAGCTTTTCTTCAAAAAAGGAGATATTCCCTCGGATATTTACCGCGTGAAAGACGTTGAGTTTGTCGTTCTCCAGTACTGGATGGAAGCAAGACTGTATGTTCAGAATATCAATTTTGAACAGTCCACCGCGGTGTTCACAAGCGGGTCGTGGAGACCGCTCACCTGGTCCTACGGCTATTACCTTGAAAACGTCAGGGAAGGACTGAATGTGCCTGGCAGATGGTATCTCGACAGAGGAGAGAAAAAAATATACTATCATCTTCAGGACGGCGAGACAGCAGACAGCATAACTGCTTCCGCAGCAAAGCAGCGGAGTCTTGTTGAAATATCGCCTTCGACCGGGAAAACCGTTGACGGACTCAGGTTCGTAGGCGTTACATTCAGTGGAACCGACGCGGCGACGGCGGGCGGATATCATAGCGTTCAAGCCGAAACAAACGCACCGACGGCAGTTTATGGCACCGCCCTCGTTAACTGCGAATTCAGTCAGTGCACATTTAAAAATCTTGCCGGTTACGCGCTTTGGCTCAGAGCCGGAAGCAAATACAATACGATCGATCACTGCAGGTTTACGCACCTGGGCGGGGGAGCGATTCGCATAGGCGAGCTTGAGAGACCCGCAAACAATTATGCAAAGGTCAATAACAATACCGTATCCAACTGTAGAATAGACAACTGCGGCGAGTTCTATCTCGGACCGGCCGGCATCATGGTGGGGCAGAGCGGATTCAACACGATCACTCACAACGATATTTCCGGCCAGATGCAGTGGGCAATATCGCTCGGATGGAACTGGAGTATTTTCCCGCTCAACGAGAGCCGCGGGAACCGGGTTTCGTGGAATCACGTTCATGATATCGGCACCGGCATTCTTGGAAGTCACGGGGCGATATATATGCTCGGCGTTTCTCCCGAGACCGTGGTGGAATACAATCTTGTCGAGAACATATATGCCTCTGAATGGTGGGCTGCCGGGCAGGGAATAACTCTCGACAACAGCTGTTCGGGCATAACCATTCAGAATAATATTGTCCGCAACGCCAATGCCGGCGGTTGGGGATGTAATTTCGATAGTTTTGGGAATATCATAAGAAACAATATTTTCGCGTTCGGTGTCGATTATCAGATTACGCGCTACGGCGATAATCCCCCGGCGGATCCGCCAGCAAACGGCGAGGTTTTCAGCCAGAATATCGTTATTTACGAGACGGGAAGCTTCATTCGAGAATCGACGTGGCCATCATACAAGACATTCTGGGATTACAATCTCTACTGGTGTACATCTGGCGAGGTGAGAATCATGCACACTTCCTTTGCCTCATGGCAGAAAAAGGGTATGGATACTCATTCAATCGTGGCCGACCCGCTTTTTGCGGACGCAAAGAACGGAGACTTTACTCTTGCCTCAAATTCCCCTGCGTATTCTATTGGCTTCGAGCCGTTCTCGCTTGACGGGGTCGGCGTTCAGCCGATCAAATGAAATTAAAGAGTTTCGTCCGCCGTGTTCGGCGGACGAAACTGCAATTATGAGTTAGATTAGCGGACTTTTTTATGGAGAATACTGTAAAAAGCACTGTCGTTTCCTCTGATGGTATGAGCCTGAGACTCGTATCGTACGGGGACAAAATTACCAGAGTCACATATGTAGCCGGTCCGTCATTTCCGGATGTGGCGAGCGCCATTGTCACGGCTGAGCCCGATTCCGGGGGGACAGTATGCGAGAATGAAAACGAGCTTGTTTTTTGCGCCGGAGACGCAAGAGCCGTCGTCGATAAAAAAACGCTTGACGTAAAATTTGAAAGAGAAAATTACGGGATCCTGTCGCGCATATCAGGACAGGGGCTCGATGAATATGATATCTATCGCAATGAGATAAAGGAGACGAAAACGCGTATAACAGCCGACGGGGTACGCATAACGGCGACCGACAGCGAGAGAAAATTCTCGAGAAAAGCCTATCACGGCTCGCTGAAGCTGCGTTTTACCGAAGACGAGGAACTCTACGGGCTCGGCAGTCATGAGGAGGGCTATCCCTCTCTAAAGGGCCGCTATGTGCCGTTGTATCAGGAAAACATGCGCATTTCCCTGCCGTATATTGTTTCGACAAATGGTTATGCGTACCTTTTCGACTGCCTTTCCTTCATGATTTTCGACGGGACGGACAGAAGGCACGGCAATTTTTATTTCGATACCGTCGACGCGCTGGATTACTACTTTATATGCGGAGACGGATTTGACGACGTGTGCCGCGGATACCGTCATCTGACAGGGATTACCCCGTTGCCTCCGAAATGGACCGTCGGATATATCCAGTCAAAGGAAAGATACAAAACGCAGGAGGAGATTGTCGGCATAGCCGGGAAATACCGTGAGATCGGCGTTCCGCTTGACTGTGTGGTTCAGGACTGGTACACCTGGCCCGGCGACCTATGGGGGTACAAGATCTTTGACGGTGAAAGGTACCCGGATCCCGGCAAAATGACCGACGATCTCCATAACATGAACGTCCGTATGATGATTTCGATATGGCCTTATATGATCGGAGATTCGGAAAATCAGAAGGAGTTCCGCGCGGCGGGACTTCTGCTCGGTGACGACTCCACTTACGACGCTTTTTCGCCGGACGGACGGGATATGTACTGGAAGCAGGCATATGACGGCATTTTCCGGTACAACATCGACGGATGGTGGTGTGATTCCACTGAACCGTTTGACGCCGTCTGGGAGGGAGCAGAGCGTCCGCCTCTCCCCGAAAGGATGAAAAAGTCCGTTGATGAATTCAAAAAATATCTTGACGACGGCGTGATAAACGCGTACTCGCTGTATCATTCCATGGGAATTTATGAGCATCAGAGAGTGACGGGGTGCAAAAAAAGAGTTGTCAATCTCACGCGCTCCGGTTACCCGGGGCAGCACCGCTACGGCACCTTCGTGTGGTCGGGCGACGTCAGCGCTACGTGGGAAGCCCTCGCCAGGCAGGTCAGGATCGCTCAGAACTACATTGCCTGCGGAGAGGCATACTGGAACAGCGACATCGGCGGTTTTTTTGTAAAAAAATGGCGCCAGTGGTTCGGAGACGGCGATTATGAAAAAGGCTGTGACGATCCCGGATTCCGCGAGCTTTATACAAGGTGGCTGCAGTTCGCGGGTTTTACGCCTATGATGCGTTCGCACGGCACCGATACTCCCCGCGAGGTCTGGTGTTTCGGAGAACGCGGAACGCCCTTCAGGGACGCAATCGAAAAGACAATCCGCCTCAGATACATGCTTTCGGCGTATTTCTACTCCGTCTGCGCAAACGTGACGTTTGACGGCACAATGCCGATCACCGCGCTCGGGCTCGCTTTCCCGTCCGACAGGACAGCACGCGCGGTCGATTGGGAATATATCTACGGGCACGAATTTCTCGTATGCCCGGTCACGCATCCCGAGTATTATCTGCCGGATTCCGTTGAAATCACGAACCAGGACAGATATACGGACGTTTATCTTCCCGAGGGAGGGTGGTACGATTTCCACTCCGAAAAATACTATGACGGCGGCCGGTACATACGCGTTGCAAACCGTATCGACAGGATACCGCTCTTCGTCAGGGCGGGCAGCATTATTCCCGTCATGCCCGTGATGCAGTTCGTTGACGAGGACCAGGACGCGGAATGCGAGATCAGGATATATGCGGGCCGCGACGGAGAATTTGAACTCTATAACGATGCGGGCGACGGATACGACTACGAAAACGGTGATTATACCAGAATAAAGATAAAATACTCAGATTCCGACGGTTCAGTCTCTGAGGAGCTTTCCGGCGTCGGATCATACCGGCGCAGACACAGATACCGCATTATCAAAAAGAAAGGATCCGATTGAAATGGCTTTTGTTGATCACGATCTTCACATCCACTCATATCTTTCTCCATGCGCAGGCCCTGAAGGCGTGACGCAGACCGCGGATAACATTCTCGCATACGCCGTGAAAAACGGGTTTAACACTATCTGCGTTACCGATCATTTCTGGGACGAGACCGTACGCGGTGCTGAAGGCACATGGTATGAAAAACAGAATTACGCCTGGATCAGCTCGATTCTGCCCCTTCCGCAGGATGAGAACGTCAGATTTCTGTTCGGCTGCGAGACTGACATGGACAAAAACAACGTAATAGGTCTGTCGCCGGAAAATTACGGTAAATTCGATTTTATCGTGATTCCCACGAATCATCTGCATCTGAGCGGCTTTACCTGCCGCGGAGACGAGGATGTCAGGGAGAGGGCGGCGCTTTGGTGCAGCAGGCTTGACAGCCTGCTCGAGCAGGATCTGCCGTTTTACAAGGTCGGTGTGGCTCATCTGACTGATACCGGAATTATGGGCGGAAGAGGGTACCTGGAGGCTCTTTCGATTATTTCCGATGAAGATTATATCCGCCTCTTCAGAAAAGCCTCCCGGAGGGGCGTCGGAATCGAGCTTAACTTTAACTGGCTTAAGACAAACGACGATGACATGGAGATACATCTGCGGCCGTACAGAATTGCGAAAGAAGAGGGCTGTAAATTTTATCTCGGAAGCGACGCTCACGCGCTTCACATATTTGAGGGCATGAGGGAGAATTTTACTAAAATTTCGGTTCTTTTAGGTTTGGAAGACAAAGACAAATTCATTATATGATAACAAAAGACCCGGCACGGCAAGGAGTCGAACAATGAGTGAAAGGATTTCTGTAAGAGATATAGACAAGCTTTATATTGACGCCCCGGAGATAAGTAAAGAGAGTCAGATTTTTGTTAACGTTAGGGAAGGCAATGACATTGTTATGAACGGCTTCCACATGCACTCTCATTATGAAATCAGTTTTATAGAATCCGGGAACATTACGGTCTGTCTTTCGGATTGCGTATATAAAGGATCGCAACCTAGGGTTGTTCTGATACCTCCGTTCGTACAGCATTTCATGATTCCGGACCAAAACACGCATTACAAACGGATAAATGTATCTTTTACCGAGGAATTTGTTTCGCGCCTGTCTGACGAATGGGTTGTTTTCCGCAAGGTTTTTAAAAAAAGTGGCGTGATTGTCGAACCCGATGAATCAGACTGTGAAAATTTCCGTCACATCCTTTCTCTTCTTTCGGATGATATTGATGACAGACGAAGACTTTACCTCCTGCTGTATTATGTTTCTGCGTTGGGCAATATTGCTGAAAAGAGCGACTCGGATACAGATGCCGTTCCCCGATACCTGGTGGAGGCAATGAAATATATTAACGACAAATACAAAGAAAAGGTGACGGCACAGAAAATTGCTGACAGGCTCAAGGTAGGAAGAACAACGCTTATGATGGGTTTCAGGAGGTATTTCGGGTTTTCACTTCACGATTATCTTCTTAAGATAAGGATCAAGCAGGCCGACATACTCCGGAAAAGTGGGGCATCCGTCGAGACAGCAGCTTTTGAGTGTGGATTTTGCGATGCGGGTTCATATATAAGAGCTTACAGGCGCCTTTACGGTGTGACGCCGACCGGACGCAGATAAAAAACGGATGCAATTCACATAACATTTATTTTTTCTTTTAAAACGGATACAGCAGGATAAATAGGGCATTTTTTCTCCTGTGCATACTGTAACGTTTTGCAATCGTACAAAGGGAGGTCTGTATGCCGCCAAAAATTATTAAGATAAACCCGCGCGACAACGTGGCGGTTGCCGCCGAGACGCTCTGCAACGGGCAGACTGTTTTCAGCGGCGATGAAGAAATCGCTGTTGTCGGCGGAATACCCGCTGGACATAAAATAGCGCTCCGGGACATTCCGCGCGGAGACGGTATAATAAAGTACGGATTTCCGATTGGCAGAGCAGTGACAGACATCCCCGCCGGCAGTCACGTTCACACTCAAAATGTTAAATCGAATCTTGAAGGCCAGCTTTCATACGAATATACTCCGAATTATACGGAACCGGTTCCGGAGCCTCCACGCACGTTTGACGGATTTGTCAGGGAAGATGGGCGGGTCGGAATACGCAACGAGGTCTGGATAATTCCCACGGTCGGTTGCGTGAACGGCATTGCAAGGGAGATCGAGGAAAGATCGCAGATATACAGGAACGAAAACATCGACTCCATAATTTCGTTCTGCCATCCGTACGGCTGTTCGCAGCTTGGCGACGATATGCAGCTTACGCTCAGGTTCCTTGCAGGTCTTGTCAACCATCCGAACGCCGGCGCCGTTCTTGTACTGGGACTCGGATGCGAAAACGGCAATATCGGCGAGCTGAAAAAAGTTCTCGGCGAATGGAACGGAAATCGCGTAAAATTTGTGAATTCGCAGGATTGCGGTGACGAAACCTGTATCGCGCTGAAGGAAATGGAAAAGCTGTGCCGGTATGCCGGTTCGTTTGAGAGGACTGAATGCCCGTCATCCGGGTTGACAGTAGGGCTCAAGTGCGGCGGCTCCGACGGCTTTTCGGGAATAACGGCAAATCCGCTTCTCGGATCTTTTTCGGACAGACTTGTTTCGCAGGGCGGAGCTGTCATCCTGACCGAAGTGCCTGAGATGTTCGGCGCTGAACAGCTTCTGATGAACAGGTGCAGAACCAGAGAGCAGTTTGACGAAACCGTCCGTCTGATAAACGGATTCAAATCCTATTTTACCCGTTACGGTGAGAGGATAGACGAAAATCCGTCGCCCGGAAACCGCGAGGGCGGGATAACAACGCTTGAGGACAAATCTCTCGGCTGCACGCAGAAAGGCGGGAGCGCACCGGTCGAGGACGTTCTGATGTACGGTCAGCAGGTCAGAAAAAAAGGCCTGTCGCTGCTCCAGGCGCCTGGGAACGACCTTGTCGCTTCATGTGCGCTTGCGGCGTCGGGCGCACAGATTATACTCTTTACAACCGGGAGGGGGACTCCTTTCGGATGTCCGGTACCCACGGTCAAGATATCGTCAAATACGGCGCTGAGCAGGAAAAAGCCCGCCTGGATCGATTTTGACGCCGGATGTCTGCTTGAAGGGATGGAAAAGAACCGTCTCAGCGATGAATTTTTTGATTACGTTCTCAAAGTCGCTTCAGGCAGGATACATACAAAATCCGACAGTCTTGACAGACACAGCCTGGCAATTTTCAAAGACGGCGTAACTCTTTAACTCACGAGGTTTACAGATATGAAGACATTTATGGATAAGGATTTTCTGCTCGACACGAAAACGGCGGTCGAGCTGTTTCACGGAACGGCGGAGACTCTTCCGATCATTGATTATCACTGTCACATTCCCCCTGCGGAGATAGCCGAGAACCGTCGATTCAACAATCTGACCGAACTGTGGCTTGGCGGCGACCATTACAAATGGCGCGCGATGCGCACCTGCGGGGTGCCCGAACAGCTGATAACAGGTGATTCTCCCGCGTACGAAAAGTTCGCCGCCTACGCGAAATGCATGCCCTATCTTATCGGCAATCCCCTCTATCACTGGACGCATCTTGAGCTTAGGAGGTATTTCGGATGCGACCTCATCCTGTCCGAAAAAACAGCGGAGAAAATATGGGAACTGACGTCGGAAAAACTGTCGTCGCCGAATATGAGCGTAAAGAATATCATCAAACAATCAAACGTTGAGACCCTGTGCACAACGGACGATCCGGCCGATACCCTTGAATATCATTCATTGATAGCGAGAGACGCGTCTTTTGGCACAAGAGTCCTCCCCGCGTTCAGGCCCGACAAGGCTTTTAACGCCGGCTCGAAGGGATACGCCGTGTATCTTGAAAAACTCGGAGCCGTTTCCGGAATAAAAATATCGGATATAGATTCTCTTTTCTGCGCTCTTGAAAAAAGAATCGATTTCTTTGATCAGTTTGGCTGCCGCACTTCCGATCACGCGCTTGACGGATTTGACTGCTTTGTAAGGCCTTCCGCGGCAACACTGTCAGCCGCCTTTTCAAGGGCGCTTGCGTCGGATGGCGGTATCAGTCATCGCGAAGCTCTTGAGATCAAGGCCGCGGTCATGTCGTTTCTCGCCGGAGAATACAAAAAACGCGGATGGGTCATGCAGCTTCATATCGGCACCTACCGAAACGCGAACTCGGAGGCTTATTCAATGCTTGGACCCGATACAGGGTACGACTGCATCGGCGTTACGGATATTGCGGCTGTGACCGGGCTTCTCGATCATATTAACACGTCAACCGGTCTGCCGAGAACGATAGTTTATTCGGTGGACCCGACAAAAGACGCGGCAATCGGAACGATGCTCGGCGTTTTTCAGGATTCCGGCGACGGCTATCCGAAAATCATGCAGGGTTCCGCCTGGTGGTTCAACGATACGCTTGACGGCATGCGCAGACAGATGACCTCGCTCGCAGGTCTGAGCGCCATCGGCAAATTCAACGGAATGCTCACCGACTCCCGCAGTTTTACCTCCTATCCGCGTCATGAGTATTTCAGAAGAATATTCTGCGGAATGATCGGAAAATGGGCGGATGAGGGACTTGTTCCCGACGATACGGAAGCACTCAGCCGCGTCACGGCAGACGTATGCTATTACAACACGAAAAACTTTTTTGGCTTCTGATATGATAAAAAAACTGAACGGCGATGCCTGCCACGACTATCTGACAGGAATAACGCGGGGCAGGTTTGCCTTTGACGAAAACGCGGATTATCCAGCATGGAAGGAACAGACCGGCCGAAAGCTCCGCGAGCTTCTCGGGCTCGATGCCATTGCCCGCAATATATGCCCTCTGAATATCGAGATCGAGGAAAATGAGGATTTCGGGTCATACCGAAGAATCAGACTGACGTACGAGAGCGAGCGGAGGAACATTGTTCCCGCCTATCTTCTTATACCGAAACAGGGAAAGGTAAGATATCCTCTCGCTATAGTTCTTCAGGGGCATTCCACCGGATTCCACAATTCCGTCGGTATAAAAAAATACGAACAGGATTACGAATACCAGCCGGACGGATGCTTCGGGCTGCAGGCCGTTGAAAACGGTTTCGCGGCGCTGTGCATCGAGCAGCGCGGAATGGGCGAGGTCCGTTCTCCGCGTTATCCGGGGCCTGGAGGGGTTCATCAATGCAGTTTTACCGCAATGACCGCAATCAACCTCGGGCGCACGGTTATAGGCGAACGCGTATGGGACGTGAGCCGCGGAATCGATATGATAGGGCAGCTCGGCTTTCCGGAAATAGACAGCGACAGAATAATGATCACGGGTTCGTCCGGCGGCGGCACGGCGTCATTTTACGCAGCCTGCTGCGATGAGCGTATAAAGTACGCCGCCCCCGGATGCGCCTTCTGTTCGTACCGTTCATCTATAATGAGCATACTGCATTGCGTCTGCAACAATATACCTCACGCCTACGAATGGTTTGAGATGGAGGATCTTTCCTGTCTTATAGCCCCGAGGAAGCTTACTGTTCTTGCCGGAAAGCTTGACGATATTTTCCCGATTGACGGAGTCGAAAAATCGTTTGAGACAGTCAAAAAAATATATAATGCCGGGAAATCTGCCGGTAACTGCCGCCTTGTCCTTATGCCTGAGGGTCACCACTGGTGCCCTGACGTCGCATGGGAGACGATTAATCGTGATACCGCTGAACTTGGATGGTGATTTCCGTCGTCTGGAGTTGATATGGAAAATTATATTTCGCTTAACGGTGAATGGAATATTGATTATTTTTCGGGGGAGCAGTATCGCGAAAGCGCCGAGCCCGGTTTTGTATCGGGCACATCAGCCGTCTGTCCCGTTCCGGGATACTGGGAGGATCTTTCAGACCTTTTTGAAAAAGCGGGCATGACGCCGCGTATTGCGACAAACCCCGGTTATGTCAGACAAAGTTACCCCCAGACAGGATATGTCCGCGATACGGAGTTCCCCAATCCCGTCGGATGCTTTATATACAAACGTACATTCGATATTCAGGAGGAGCAGCCGAATACCGATGCGTTGCTTTGGTTCGGCGGCGTGCAGAACGCAGTCTCGGCATGGATAAACGGTTTGTTCATAGGAAGGCACGAAGGCTACTCGGCTCCGTTTTATTTTGACGTTCCGCATACGGCGTTAAAAACCGGCTTAAATACGATTACGCTTGCGGTATCCAACAACCGTCTCGCCGGATATGCCGGCAAACCGGTCAGCGGCGTTACCTCAAGGGCGGTTTGCGAATGTTCGGGAGGAATATACGGCGACGTCTCGATCATGTTCGTTCCGGACGGACTGAAAGGCGTGCGGGTCCTCACGGAAAAGGACCTCGGCTCTTTCACCGTCACCGTCGAAGGGGCGGTCGACTGCGTGAAAAAAATAACCGTATCGGACGGCGAAAACGCAGTGCGCAGAGGGGAGATCCCGCCGGGGTGCAATGTTATCAGAATGAAATCGGATGGTCTTGAAACCTGGAGCCCCGACAGCCCAAAGCTTTATCGCCTAACTGTGAATACGGATAATCAGGAAATTACCGTGCGTTTCGGGATCAGGCGCCTAACGGCAGACGGAACAAGGCTTAAACTGAACGGCAAGCCGTTTTATTTCAGGGGCGCCTGCGAACATTTTTATCAGCCGAAAACTCTTCATCC
This sequence comes from Clostridia bacterium, assembly GCA_017618795.1. Lineage (GTDB taxonomy): Bacteria > Bacillota > Clostridia > Oscillospirales > CAG-272 > Colimorpha_A. The sequence goes on from JAFZTO010000169.1 coordinate 17,225, forward strand.
GACGAGAAACGTTGATTACTACCTTAAAGAAATTGGTGAACTGAAAAAATACGGCTTTAATTCTATCCGTTTTCACACATGGATACCTATCGAAGAATTTCTCATCGCCGCGGATGAACTCGGCATGGTCATTGAGGCGGAATCTCCCAACAACACTTCGGTTGAAGAATGGCAGAATATCGTCAGGTTTTGCGTGAATCATCCCTCCGTTTGCATATACTCGACTGGCAACGAACTTATGATTGACGACAGCTATGAAAAACATCTTCGCGAATGCGCGTCAATTGTTCACACTGTTACGGACGCCCTGTTTTCACCGATGTCAGCGATGCGCTGCATTGAATACTACCTTGAAAATGAAACATCGATTACCGAAAAACCTTTCCCACACAATGCGGAACGGCTCAGAAGGATATCTGAATATTGCGACCTGTACAATTCTTTTTCACTTGGTCTTACAAGCTATGTTTCGTCGGAAGGAACTGTCGCAAAACTGGAGAATAACAACCGCATCTATGGCAAACCGCTTCTGTCCCACGAAATAGGTATACACGGCACATACATTGATCTTTCGCTTGAAAACCGATATGAGGGAACGCGAATGGCCCGCACGGGGTTTATGTCCTCCGTCAGAAAGCATCTGGAAAAGCGCGGACTTATCGACAAAGCGCAGGTTTATCTTTACAATTCGGTCAGGTGGCAGGAGATTTTACGAAAGCAAGATTTTGAGAACATCAGATTGTGCGATTCGTTTGCCGGGTATGATTTTCTCGGCCCCATAGATACCCATTGGCATACTTTCGGTTACTGCGTTGGCTTTATGAATGAATTTTACGAACTGAAACCCGGACTGACGGAGGAGGAAATAAAACAGTATAACTCTCCAGCGGTACTTCTTTCCGAGATGTCAAAGGTAAATTACAGTTGCGGAGCTGATATATCAATTCCGCTGGCAGTGTCGAATTACTCAAATGATATATCCGACGCGGAACTTTGCGTCAGAGTTCTTTGCGACGGCAGAACTGTTTTCGAAAGTGAAAACAGCGTTGGCATGATCCCTAACGGTGGAATTACCAAACTTACGGACATTGACTTCCGCATACCGAACAGCAGGAGACCGCTTGCTCTGAAAATACACGCCTCCATTTCCGGAGACGTTGAAATATGCAGGAATTCATGGGATATTTACGCATTCCCCGAGACGAAACCTGCGACGGCGGAGAGGATGAAGGATGCCAACCTAGAGATCTATACCGAATGTTCCGCAGACAGACTTACGGCTGAACTTGAAGACGGCAAAAGAGTCATTCTTTTCGGACATGGTCCTTTTGTCTACCACGATGTGACATGGCAGATCTCACTTGCCGGCCGTACAAACGGTCATCTTGCGACTGTGATTTCAGACCATCCCGTCATTAATGAGTTTCCACATGAAGGGTTTTGTGGAAAACAGTTTGAGGCAATGATGAAAAAATGTTCATCTGTTCTGCTTGACGGAACCGATCATTCCCACAATCCAATAATAGATATAGCGTCATCATATAAAAACGCTCACAGGGAGGCACTTCTTTTTGAATATTCCGTTTCCAGAGGCAAGCTTATAGTCTGCACCCTGGATCTTGAGGTGGATGACCCGGCAGCGGCATGGCTTAAAAACCGTTTAACGGAGTATGCTTCAGGTAATTCATTTATGCCGGACCAGTCGATCGACGCAGAAAAACTCCGTGAACTGTGCGGCGTTTCGCCGGCGAATGCCGATGTCAACCAGAATGAAGCGTTTAACATAAACGATATAACAATGCAGGGAGGGTGTATGGAATGAAAAATATATATGAAATCGGAATTAAAAAACAAAAGCGCCCTGTCAGAATCGTTCAGTTCGGAGAAGGTAATTTTTTACGTGCCTTTGTCGACTACATGATCGACATTCTTAATGAGAAGACGGGCTTTGACGGCAGTATTGCCATTGTCAAGCCTATAAGCTTTGGCTCTCTTGACAAATTTGAAAAGCAGGACTGCCTCTATACTGTTGTCCTCAGAGGGCGCGAAAAAGGCAAAACTGTAAACCGCTACCGGGTGATTACCTCGGTCGACCGCGCCGTGGACGGAGCGGAAACCTGGGAAAATCTCGCGAAACTCGCAAGGTGCGAAACCGTGAGATTTATTGTATCGAACACAACCGAAGCAGGAATCGTACTTGACGAAACCGACAAGGCGGAAGGTATACCTAACACATATCCAGGAAAGCTCACAAAATTTTTATATGAGAGATTTATTTTTTTTGACAGCTCGACAGACAGGGGAGTTATTGTCCTTCCGGTTGAACTTATAGAGGACAACGGCAAAAAACTTCTTGATTGCGTCCTCAGACTGTCAAAGGTCTGGGACCTTCCCGAAAACTTCCGAAGCTGGATTACAGAAAGCTGTGTTTTCTGCAGTACTCTTGTTGACAGAATCGTCACGGGTTATCCGGCAGGTGAGTCGTCTGATATATGCAGTTCGCTCGGATACAACGACGAACTGCTTGACGTCGGCGAACCCTTCGGGCTCTGGGTTATAGAAAGCGACAGGGATATAAGCGCCGAACTTCCTTTCGACAAAGCCGGATTGCCGGTAATCTTCACGTCGGATCAGAGGCCGTACCGCGAGCGAAAGGTGAGGATACTGAACGGCGCCCATACTTCGTCGGTTCTCATTTCATGGCTTTGCGGGCTTGGCAACGTCCGTGAAATGATGCTCGACGACGATACCGGCCACTTTGTGCGCAGGGTCGTTCTTGACGAGATAGCCCCTCACGTTCCGCTTGACAGAGACAGCGTGGTTTCTTTCGCAAACGACGTGTTTGAGCGCTTTGAGAATCCGTTTATCGACCACAGACTGCTGTCCATTTCGTTAAACTCCGTTTCAAAATGGAAGGCAAGAGTGATGCCCACGTTCAGAGATTATTACAGGGTAAACGGCGCCCTTCCGCCCGTGATTACGTTTTCTTTTGCGGCTCTGCTCGCGTTCTATTCGTCATCCGACCTTCGGGAGGACGGTCTGCGCGCCGCGCGCCGCGACGGAACTGAATACACCGTTCGGGACGACAGGAACGTTCTTGAATTCTTTGTCAAAAAAAGCGTCCTTGACGTGGACCGGTTTGTTGCCGCTGCCGCGGCAAACACGGGCTTCTGGGGAGAGGACCTGAGCCTTTACGCCGGTTTTGTTCCAACCGTCGCCGGGTATCTTTCGGACATCAGAAATGATCCGCGCAACGCGCTGAGAAAAATATTGACGAGCCCCGAAAAATGAGCCGCCGTGTCTCATTTTTAAAAATACTTTTTTCGAATTTATCCGGCGAAGTATTTTTAAAATATGCGTGCGGCTTTTGAAAGGTACGGACTTAAAGCCCCCTTCCGGACCGTTATCGTTTAATACACGGCAACTGTCGACGTGACGGCCGACGACAACTCGTCGACTGTGACCAAAGTGGTGGAGAAAAGTGTATCGATGCTTATAGGCGACAGGGTTCAGACAACAGAGCCCTCATCGGATCAGACCGGCGATTCGACGGATGCAGAGGAACCGGAAGAGTTGTTTGACTATGACCGGTACGTAAAGCTTGCGGACGGCAAAATAGTCTACGTTCTTACGGAAAGCGAGCTTGAAGGCGTGCTTGGCGATAGCTGAGGCGACCTGAGAGCGGACTGAACCAAATCAAAAAATAGCGAGGTCGTGACGCAATAATGCGCCGCGACCTTTTTTGTGAAAAAAACGGATGATATGGCGCTACTGTGAGTGGAATATTGCCTGATTACACGGAAAAATCGGAATTAAGCATAGAATAATATGGAAAATCTACGATCGGTAGACATAAAAATATAAATCCACTAACTTTAGGTTGACATTTGCGGAAAAATATACTATAATTATCTCATCTGGAGGTGGATAAGGTGAAACAATTAACAGAGATATTTGCCGACAATCTCAAATATTTGAGAAAAAAAGCCGGGTATACGCAGCGTGAGCTTGCCGATATTATTGGATATTCTGAGAAAGCAATAAGCAAATGGGAGTCTGCGACGGCCATTCCTCCGGCGGAAACGCTGTATTCAATTGCGCAGGTATTCCGTACGACAATGGACTCAATGCTTGAACGCGCGGAGGAGCCTCTTTATTATGCAGGCATAGACGGCGGCGGCACAAAAACGCTGTTTGCTCTGGCTGACGCGACGGGCAAGGTGCTCAGTACAGTTACCTTGGGACCATGCAATCCGATGACGGTTGGCTTTGAGGCTATGCTTAAGATAATAGGGGAGGGTCTTGAAAAACTGTGTGCCGGCATCTCGCCGCGTCGTGTTTCGGTTTTTGCGGGTATAGCAGGAGTCGTCCCGGATGTTAATGCGGATATTCTTCACAAATATCTTCTCTCTCTCGGCTACGGTGTCGTCAAAATAGGCAACGATACGGAGAACGTTGTGGCGGCGGCGCTGGGAGACAGCGACGGAATAGCGGTCATAATGGGTACCGGGAGCAATATGTTCACAAAACGCGGGGAAGTGCTTCGGCAGTACGGAGGATACGGATATCTGTTCGATCAGGGAGGGAACGGCTATTCAATAGCCCGTGACGCAATGTCGGCCGTGCTCGCCGACGAGAACAATTACGGACCTCACACGATGCTCACAGAAATCTTCAAAAAAGAAAACGGCTGTAATCTGTCCTCGATGATGCCGGATCTTTACAGCCGGGGGAACAGATATATCGCGTCGTTCGCAAGACTGGTTGACATTGCTTACGACTCGGGCGATCCGGTGGCCGCAGACATCTTCGACAGAAACATGAAGCACACCGCCACGCTTATAAATTACGCGATTGTCGATTTCGAAGGCGAAACGGTCAACGCATATTTTGTCGGAGGACTGACAAAACGCTCCGACGTGTTCTTCCCGCTTATTGAAAAGCATCTTGCCGGGCGGAAGAAAGTAAATCTTATTGTTTATGAGCACGAACCCGTGCTCGGCGCACTTCGCCTTTCGGGAGCGCCAATTGATACAAGCGTCGGCAACGGAATTGTTAGAGGTGAGAAAACGTGATCAAAATGCTTAAAGAAATATCGGAGGAACCTGAGGTTCTACGAAGGATAGAAAAAGGCAATGCAGAAACACTGGACAGGCTTTCGTATGCGGTCAGGGACAGCGGTATTACTAATGTGATATTTGCCGGAAGGGGAACGAGCGACCACGCGGGGATTTACGGACAGTATATGTTTCAGATCTTCTGTGAGATGAGCACCGGTCTTGCGACGGCTTCTGCAGTTACAGTATACGGTGCGGAAAACTGCTATAAAAACAGTCTTGTTATCGCTCTTTCGCAGTCAGGATACGCCGCAGACGCGCTCGAGGTATTAAAAGCGGCGAAAAAATGCGGTGCACTCACGGCGTCTGTCACAAACGACGGCGACAGTCCGCTTGCAAAGGAAGCTGACTTCAGCCTTGACTGCTGCGCCGGTCCCGAGTTTTCGGTTGCCGCAACCAAGACTTTTACGGCGGAGCTTGCGATCATGTATCTGCTTGCGTTGAGGATATCCGGCATAAAAGAGCGTGGCCGTCTTCTGTGCGCGGCGGACGCTGTCGAGACGATAATAAAAGATTATGACGCAGGAATAAAAGCCTTGGCATCAAAATATAAGGATATTAAAGACGGTTTTGTTCTTTCAAGAGGCATAACGTATCCAATCGCACTTGAATCCGCTCTGAAAATTCAGGAAACATGTTATATTAAGATGAAGGGCTACTCGGTTTCCGATTTTTATCACGGACCGCTTGCTCAGATAGAGTCCGACACCGTAACCGTCGTGTACGCTGTTAAAGGAAAAGCGGAGAACGACGGCATCGGAGCTGCCGACAGACTTGTTTCAATTGGGAACAGGCCTCTTGTTGTTACCGACGATTTTGAGCTTAAGGACAGGTATGAAAACGTCATGCTTGTTCCGGACTGCGGGGACGAGTTTCTCGCGCCGGTCGTGCTCGCGACGTTTGCCCAGCTATTTGCTTTCCATCTGTGCCTTGCACGCGGCGGCAATCCGGACTGCCCGCGGAATCTGAAAAAGGTCACGGTGACAAGATAATGGAGCTGAAGGGGAAAAATGCCTCCGCTCTGTTTTTTAAAGGCGGGGCGCTTACAGTAAATAATTTATGCATCGCCGCACATCAGGACGACGTGGAGATAATGGCCTACGGACAGATTGCCGAGTGCTACGAACACGGGGGATTCGCCGCTGTTGTGCTGACCGATGGAGCCGGTTCGCTGAGATGCGGCAGATACGCCGGCGTCAGTGACGAAGAAATGAAAAAAATCAGATTTTTCGAGCAATGCAGGGCGGCGGAGATCGGCAATTATGACATGCTGTTTCAGCTCGCTTATTCGAGCGATGACATTAAAAAAGGCGTTAAAGATGTCGAAGACGACATTTCTTCAATAATTCTTGCAACTTTGCCGGAAAAAATCTTCATTCACAATTTTGCTGATAAGCACGATACACATGTTGCTTCTGCTCTGCGTACGCTTGGAGCATTGCGCGGGATTTCAGACATATTTCGCCCGGGAAAGGTGTATATGATGGAGGTCTGGCGCGGACTCGACTGGCTGAACGACAACGCAAAGACAATGTTTGACACAGCGCCGTATCCCGAGCTCGCCGAGAGAATTCTCAATGTTTACGACAGTCAGATAGCCGGAGGGAAGGAATACACAAGGGCGGCCGTCGGGCGAAGGTTCGCTAACGCCACGTTTTTCGAAAGTCACAGCGTGGACAGTTTTCGAAGCGCGTCGATCGGAGTGGAAATAACAGAATTTGTTTATTCTGATTCAACGCCTTGCGAGCTTGTGGACGGACTTATTGAATCGTTCAGGACAGACGCTCTCAAAAGACTATCAAGAGTGAAATGATTGGATAAGATAACCCCCAAAATATACGCTATACACCGAGGAGTTTCATCAAATCGGAAATGTATTTAACGGTTTTAGAAAAAGTCCAAGTGCGCTCCGTACCGCATCTGACTTTTTTCGCTTTGCTGAGGTAATGGAAGACCTGTTTGTAAGAGTAATTGGCTGCGATTCCTTTTTCGGATAGCAGCCATTTTACTTTGGAAGAAATGAGGACGAAATAACGGCGGTCCTGACACCTCCGAAGAGCAGGGCGAGTATGGCTATAAGTAATGCAATAAGTCTTTTCATCTCAAAGACCTCCTCTTTTTGATTTCAACAACAGACAGTATAGCTAGAAATCGGAGGAAGTCCAGAGAGAATCAAAAAAGAATTAGGTACTGAATCCAATTTGTTCAACAGAAATATAGGCTCTATTTGTTCCTTCATAGATATCCTGCGCCATTGTCAGAAGAGCATAGCCGTAAGAGGTAAATGTCATTTGAGGTACCCTTCTTCTTTTTACCAGTTCAGATCTTCGAAAATGAACGCAAGGTCTTTAAAAGCTTCTTTCGTCAGTTTTTTCTTCTTCAACCAATCTTCATGAGACGGAGGCCACTTTTCAATCAGCCTTCTTATCGCATATTTCGTTTATCGGCTTCCGCAAACAGGCTGCCGGAAGAGTGTGTCAAGAAAAATGCGATGAATCGGCGTAAAAGTTCATGGAAAAGTGTGAATTGTATCTTGATTTTTCCGTGGATTTGTGCTATAATAATACCATCGAGAATTATGGGAGGATGAAGAATGCTCCAACGTAAAATCACAAAACAAATTGAAGAGTTCTACAAGGACAACCCGAAAAAGGCGCTGATGATCATCGGCGCCCGTCAGGTCGGTAAGTCCTATATAATCGAACAGTTCGCAAAAACGCACTTCAAAAGCGTGATAAAAATGGATTTTATCGAGAATCCGGACTATATCACGCTTTTCGAGGGGGCGCAGGGTGCGGACGAGATTTTGCTGCGCCTTTCCGCGCTTTTCGGCGACCGAATGATCCCGGGAAAAACGATGATCTTCTTCGACGAGGTGCAGGAATGCAAGGAGCTGATCACGCAGATCAAGTACCTCGTGCAGGACGGCAACTATTCTTATATCCTCAGCGGGTCCCTGCTCGGAACCGTTTTCAAAGACATCATCTCCGCTCCGGTGGGATACATGGACATCGTCACGATGTACCCGCTCGATTTCGAGGAATTTGCTTGGGCGAACAATGTCGGCGCAAAGGTCATCGACGCGCTCCGGGTCTCGTTCGAACAGAAAAAGCCCGTGGACGCGTTTATCCACGAGCGCATGACGGCACTGTTCGAACTTTACCTCATCGTCGGCGGCATGCCGGAGGCGGTCTCCACTTATCTGGAAACGAAGAACCTCCGCAAAGTCGCCGACGCGCAAAGCGCGATCATACGTCTTTACAAGCGCGATATTTCAAAATACGACGAGAAAAACCGTCTCTATCTCAACGAGATCTTCGATCTGATCCCCAGCGAGCTGAACGCGAAAAACAAGCGCTTCATCCTGAAAAATCTGGGCGAAAAAGCGCGCTTCGACAAGTATTACGACAGTTTCCTGTGGCTGAAGAACGCCGGCGTCGCGCTCCCGGCGAACGTGGTCGACGAGCCGAGAGTACCGCTGCTGCTCTCCAAATCGCAGAACCTTTTCAAGCTGTTCTCGAACGACGTCGGCTTGCTCGCAGCGCAGTACGGCAATGAGATCCAGCTCAAGATCCTGCAGCATGAAACAACAATAAACTTCGGTTCCATTTACGAAAACGTCGCCGCCGAGGAACTGACCGCGCACGGATATACGCTCTATTACTACAACAGCAAAAAATTCGGCGAGCTTGACTTCGTGATCGAAGAGGACGGCAGGATCCTGCCGATCGAGATCAAATCCGGCAAGGACTATTACCGCCACAACGCGATGGATAACGTGCTGAATGTGACCGACTACGGCATCGAAGAGGGCTACGTTTTCTGTAACGGCAACGTCGAAACAGACGGCAAGGTCACCTACTTCCCGATCTATATGCTGATGTTCCTGCACAAAAAGGAACTTCCGAAAGAGATCCTGTTCAACACCGATTTTTCGGACCTGAACGACAAGATATAAAACCGCCTCGATTCGAACCCCCGCAGGTTGGTCATGATGCCCGACGCTCGAAAACAGAGCCGTCGTATTACCCTGTGGGTTCGAATTGAATAAGAAATAGAGGTAAATTCATATGGCAATCAAGAAAAGTGAATTATATAGTTCTCTGTGGGCGAGCTGCGATGCGCTTCGCGGCGGTATGGATGCGTCGCAATACAAGGATTATATTCTGACATTGCTCTTCGTGAAATATGTTTCGGATAAGTTCACAGGGGTGGATTATGCTGATATTGAAATCCCGGAAGGTGGGAGCTTCAGCGATATGATCGCGCTGATCGGCAAAGACAATATTGGTGAGGGCATAAATAAAGTCATCGCAAAGCTTGCTGAAGAGAATAATCTGCGCGGCGTTATTGACAAGGTTTCATTTAACAATCCGGACAAACTGGGCAAAGGCAAGGAAATGGTTGATAAGCTCAGCAAACTGATCAACATATTCCGTCGTCCGGAATTGGATTTTTCAAGAAACCGCACCGAGGGCGATGACCTGATCGGCGACGCGTATGAATACCTGATGCGCAAATTTGCAACCGAAAGTGGTAAGAGCAAGGGTCAGTTCTATACTCCCGCCGAGGTTTCCCGTGTACTTGCCAAGGTGATCGGCATATCTCATGAAACAAACCCCAATGCGACCATTTGCGACCCTGCCTGCGGCTCGGG
>JAFZTO010000170.1 GCA_017618795.1 Clostridia bacterium
AAGCGGCGCCTGTCGGGCCAGACCGACGAGATCTCATCCTGCGCCCGGCAGTAGTCGGAAAAGTCGGCAAGCGACATATACGGGTCAGCCGGGGCGTAGCCCCCTTCGAGAAGCGAATGAAGAATCTCGTCGAAGCGCACTCCGTTTATCCCCTTCATGAGCAGGTCCATGACCGCCTTCAGTTCGGGATTGCCGTCAATGAACTGGCGCGGGTTGTAGCCGTTCCGCCACAGGTCCTCGACCTGCCCGGCGTTCATTCCGAAAAGAAACATGTTGCCGCTCCCGACCTGCTCGAGGATCTCGACGTTTGCCCCGTCGAGGGTGCCGATGGTGACGGCGCCGTTTATCATGAGCTTCATGTTCGAGGTTCCTGACGCTTCTTTTCCGGCGGTTGAGATCTGCTCGGAGACGTCGGCGGCGGGGATTATGGTCTCTGCGACCGATACGCGGTAGTCGGGAATAAACACCACCCGCAGCCTGTCGCGCACGGCGGGATCCGCCTCAAGCATGCGTCCGACCTCGAATATAAGCCTGATGATCCGCTTTGCCATGTCGTAGCCCGGCGAGGCCTTGGCGGAAAAAACGAACGTGCGCGGCGGAACGTCGGCGTCCGGACTGTTTTTTATGCGCAGGTACATGCGCAATATCTGCAGTACGTTGAGCAGCTGCCGCTTGTATTCGTGAAGCCTTTTGATCTGGACGTCGAAAACCGACGTCGCGTCGGCGGCCGCTCCGCACTGCTCCGATATCAGCGAGACGAGACGCGCTTTGTTGTTCTGCTTTATTTCATGAAGGCGGTCGAGGACTGCCGGGTCGTCCGAAAATGCGAGCAGGTCGGCGAGTTTGTCCGAATCGTCGACAAACCCGTCGCCGATCAGTTCCTTCAGGAACGCTGTAAGCTCCGGATTCGCCTGGCAGAGCCATCTGCGGTATGCGATGCCGTTGGTCACGTTTGTGAAGCGGCCCGGGGACATTACCGCGTAGTCGCGGAAAAGACTTTCGGTCAGTATCCTGCTGTGAAGCCCCGACACCCCGTTCACGGTGTGGCAGCAGGCAAGGCAGAGATTTGCCATACGCACCTCTCCTCCGGCTATGACGGCCATATAGTCGAGCTTGGCGACGTCGTTGCCGTAGAACGAGCGCAGAGAGGTAAGGAGCCTTCTGTTTATTTCGCAGACTATCTGATTTATGCGCGGCAGCTGCTCGCTGAACAGAGCTTCCGACCAGCGTTCGAGAGCCTCGCTCATCACCGTGTGATTCGTATATGTGAGGGTGCGGCAGGTTATGTCCCAGGCCTTGTCCCAGCCCATGCCGTGCTCGTCCATCAGTATGCGCATAAGCTCCGGCACGCAAAGAGCGGGGTGGGTGTCGTTTATGTGTATTGCCACCCTGTCCGGAAGCTCCTCAAGATCGTCGCCCCTCTTCAGATGATCGCAGATGATCTGCTGGAGTGAGGCGGAGACGAAGAAATACTGCTGGCGAAGACGCAGGCGCTTGCCCTCAATATGGTTGTCGGCGGGATACAGCACCTTGCTTATTACCTCGGCCATTGTTTCCTGTTCGAGCGCCTTCATGTATTCGCCTCGCGCGAATGCGGCCATGTCTATGGAAGCGTTGCTCGCGGCTTCCCAGAGGGTAAGCTTGTTGACGGCTTCGCCGTGACCGGAAATGTACATGTCGTAGGGAACAGCCGTGACAGACGAGTACCCGTTATAGGAGACGCGGTAGCGTCCGTCGGAATCGAAGCGCCCGTCGATGTGTCCGCCGAACCGCACCTCGCGCGCGTCGTCGTAGCGCGGAACGAGCCATACTCCGCCGAGAGACAGCCAGTCGTCCGGCAGTTCGGTCTGCCAGCCGTTCTCGAGCTTCTGTCTGAAAATGCCGAACTCGTACTTGATGGAAAAGCCGGTGCAGGAAATGCCGAGCGAGGAGGCGGCGTCGAGATAGCAGGCCGCGAGCCGGCCGAGGCCCCCGTTTCCGAGCCCGGCGTCGGGCTCGACTGCCGTTATTCTTTCAAGATTTTTGCCCGCGTCGCGCAGAAGCTCCTCCGCCTCGCGCGTCAGACCCAGATTGTAAAGATTGTTGCGGAGAGACGTGCCGACAAGGAATTCCATGGACATGTAGTAAACGCGCTTGGCGCCTTTGTCGCGGAGCCTGCGGCGGAAAAGGTGGTTTTTCCCGGCGAGAATATTGCGCACCGCAATGCAGATGGCGCGGTACGCCTCTGTGTCCGAGGCCTGCGCAAGAGTGCATCCGAAGTTTTTTTCGCATTCGTTTTCCGCCTGATATCTCAGATTGTCGTTTTCCATATAATCAAAGACGCCGTTTCTGTCCGTGAAACGGCGAAAGAACAGAGATATGATTAAAAAGTCGTTTTTTCAGATGTATCGCCGGGTAAGCGCGTCATTCCCCGTCAGTCAGCGACCTGTAAAGCTCTATGTATTTTTTCACCGAGACGCTCCATGAAAAATCGCAGAGCATATTGCGCTTCTGCAGACCGGCGAACTCCTCCGGCTCGGCGCGGTAGAAGGCAGTCGCGCGGCGCACCGCCCCCATCATCTCGTGGGCGTTGTAGTCCCAGAACGTAAAGCCGCGGCCCTCGCGCTTTATAATCCTGTAAGCGGGCACGGTGTCCTTAAGGCCGCCGGTCTCGCGCACCACCGGTACCGCTCCGTAGCGCATCGCCACCATCTGCGACAGGCCGCACGGCTCGCTCTTTGACGGCATAAGGAATATGTCGCAGCCGGCGTATATCTGCGAGGCAAGCCGGGAGGAGAAGGTGATCGAGGCCGAGATCATGTCCGGATGGCGGGCGTGGGCCTGCCTGAACATCTCCTCAAACCGTTCGTCTCCGGTCCCGAGCACGGCAAACTGCACGCCGCATCCGACGATCTCGTCTATAACGCGCTCCACAAGATCTATGCCCTTGTGCGGGACGAGGCGGCTCACCATACCGATAAGCGGCGTTTTCGCGTTAACCTTAAGCCCGAGTGTCTTCTGCAGAAATTTTTTGTTTTTCGCCTTGCCGTCAAAATCGTCGGCCGAGTAATTCGCCTCTATATACGGGTCGGTCGCGGGATTGTAAACGTCCGTGTCGATTCCGTTCACGATACCGTGGAGCTTGAAACTGCAGGACGACAGAATGTTGTGCAGACCGTGGGAATAGTATTCGTACATTATTTCTCTCGAATAAGTCTGCGAAACCGTGCTTACGGCGTCGGAGCGCTCGATCGCCCCCTTCATCAGATTCACGTCGCCTCCGAATTCAACCGATTCGGCGTCTTTCCCGAAAAGCCCGGCGACGTCCCCGGCGAATTCGAACGGCATTATTCCCTGATATTCTATGTTGTGAATGGTAAAGAGAGTGCGGACTCCGTCGTATTCCGGGTAAAAAACGCGCAGAAAAACGGGAATGAGCGCGGTCTGCCAGTCGTTGCAGTGAATGACGTCGGGAACGAATTCAAGCCTTGACAGGGATTCGATCACCGCGCGCGAGAAAAAGGCAAAGCGCTCCCCGTCGTCAAACTCTCCGTAAATCCCCGTGCCTTCGGTCCTGTCGAAGTAATATTCGTTGTCTATAAAGCAGAAGCGCGGCTTGCCCGGCCCCTCGCAGAACGTGAACAGTCCCGTGTACTGCCTTCTCCAGCCAAGTTCGGTCTGAAAACCGGCGACGAAACTGAATCTGTCAAAATATTCGCCGTGCTTCACCCTGCCGTACAGCGGCAGGAAAACGGTAATTTCGTGTCCCGCGGCCGCAAGAGCGTCCGGCAGAGCCCCGGCAACGTCGCCGAGCCCCCCCGTCTTTATGAACGGCGCCGCCTCAGAGACCGCAAAAGCTATTTTCATTTTATTTTTCCACCTTTATTCCCTTTCCGACTATGGCCGGCGCGTCCGGCGAGCCCTGTATGACGCATCCGCCGCAGACCTCCACGTTTCTGTCGAGTATGGCGTTTTCGACGTGGGCTCCCGATCTTATAACGCACGAATCCATTATGACCGAACCGGCCACGCTCGCGCCCTCCTCTATGGTCACGCCGCGTCCGAGCACTGAGCGCGCAACCGTTCCGTTGACGACGCATCCGTCGGCAACCGTGCATTCGGCGACAAAACATCCGTCGCCGTACCGCGAAGGAACTTCGTCGCGCACGGCTGTGTAGATCGGCCTCTCGGGGTTGAACAGCCCGTCTTTTATGCTTCTGTCCGTCAGCGCCAGAGAGTTGCGAAGATATTCGGGAACCGAACGGTTTTTGAGCACCTTGCCGTCGAACGGATACAGTCCGACCGATATCGCGCCGGTGTTGAAGCCCTGCTGAAGCAGATCGCGCTCGAAGTGATAGTAGCCCCGCGAGGCGAACTGCTCTATTTTTTCGATCAGAAGCTCGCGCGACAGCACGTAAATTCCGTCGGACGAATACTGACCCTTGCGCGCGGCGTAATTGAGATATATGCTTCCGGGCACGTCGCCTTCCGCGTCGAAGACAAGCTCGGATACGGTCTGCTCGTCGCACAGCACGTGCGATGCGACTATCGTGATGTCCTTTCCGCCGGCGGCGTGCTTTTCGACGACCGGGCGAAGAGCGATGTTGCATATCGTGCCGGTGTCGGCAATGACGACCCAGTCGGCGCGCAGCGTTTTAAGGTAGGGCAGAGCCGCGCGCAGTTCTTCTGTTTTTCCCCGGTAGCCGCCCGTGTCGCCCGATGCGTACGGCGGAATGATCTTGACCCCTCCGCGCCTGCGGTTGAGGTCCCAGTCCTGACACGAGCCGAGGTGATCTATCAGCGACTGGTAATTGTATTTGGTGATTACGCCTATGCTCACAATGCCGGAGTTCACCATGTTGGACAGGGTGAAGTCGATCTGGCGGTACCGTCCTCCGAACGGGAGCGAGGCAACGGTGCGGTGCTTTGTTACGGGGTCAAGCCCGTCGCTGTAAATCCCCGAGAGTATTATTCCTGCTGCGTTCATCAGAGCCTCCTCATACGACCGAGCCCGGCTCGAGTGCCGTGCCGGACGGGATGATTTTGCGGTGCCCGACCACCGTCAGGTTTTCGCTGCCCGGTACGCCTACCGAGCAGTTCGCGCCTATTTCGGTTTCCTCGCCGATTATGGCATGGTGCACGGTGGCGCCGGCGCGGACGACTGCCCCGGGCATAAGGACGGAGTCGGAGACCGCCGCTCCCTCCTCGACCACCGAGCCGATTGAAACTATCGAACCGCTGACGTCCCCTGCGATGACGCACCCCTCGGCTACGTAGGAGCGGCTTATCCTGCCGCTGCCGAGCACCGTCGTCGACGGATGCGCGTAGTTGCGGGAATAGACGCGGAAATTCTCCGGCGCGCCCCTGTTTATGGGGTCGCCGGGGTCGAGCAGATCCATGTTCGCCTGCCAGAGCGACGGAAGCGTACCGACGTCGCGCCAGTAGCCGCGGAAGGTGAAGGCGAACAGGCGCTCTCCTTTTCCGAGCAGCGCGGGAATGACGTTTTTGCCGAAATCGTTTTCGGAAGACGGGTCGTTCTCGTCGTCGACAAGATATTTTTTCAGCGTTTTCCAGCTGAACACGTACACGCCCATCGAAGCGAGATTGCTCTTCGGATGCGCCGGCTTTTCCTCAAATTCGGTTATCCGGCCGTCGCTGTCGGCGCTCATTATGCCCATGCGCGACGCGTCCTCAGGCGGAACGGTGCGCACGGCGATGGTACAGACGGATTTTTTGCCCGAGTGATATTTTATCATCTCCGAATAATCCATCTTGTAGATGTGATCGCCGGAAAGAATGAGCACGTATTCGGGGTCGTACCTTTCGATAAACGGGATGTTCTGGTAAATGGCGTTCGCCGTTCCCTTGAACCAGTTGCTGGCGCCGGAGGTCGTATAGGGCGGAAGAATGTGCACGCCTCCGAAATTTCTGTTCAGGTCCCACGGCATGCCGTTGCCGATGTAGTCGTTGAGCTCAAGCGGCTGGTACTGGGTTAGTATCCCGACGGTGTCTATGCCGGAGTTCACGCAGTTGGAAAGGGAATAGTCGATTATGCGGTATTTCCCCCCGAACGGCACGGCCGGCTTGGCGGTGTTTTCCGTCAGCACGTATAGCCGGCTTCCCTGTCCGCCCGCGAGCAGCATGGCGACGGTCTCTTTTTTTCGCGATGTCATTTGCTTTCCTTTCGTGTTCTGATGGTTTATGTTCTCCGCGCTCTCAGGCGCGGCTGTGTTTCTTCAGATCTGCAGCTGTGCCGCTCCGGAACCGGTCCCTGGCGCGGATTCCTCTGCGGCGGTTTGCGGAACCGATACAGCGTAAAATACCGCCGACAGCGGGAAAAGGTCAAACGCAGCGGAAAAGTTCTGCCCGTCCCGGACGCTCTTTACGGCCTTTCTCTCCGCTCCGTCCGACGAGAACACGGGCTCAAGCACGCATTCGCCGGAAAGGCACAGGCGGTAGAAGGGATACTCTCTCGGCTGGAAATTGAAAACTGCGACCAGCTTCTCCCCGCGCGGCGAAATGCGTTCGAAAGCTATTACCCCGCTGTCGCGGTCATCCGCGGACAGCCAGTGAAAACCGTCCCAGCTTTTGTCGTCTTCCCACAGCTCGGGGTGGTTAAGGTAGAAAAAGTTCAGTTCGCGGCAGTAATCCTTAAGCGCACGGTGCTCGTCGTACGAGAGCAGCAGCCAGTCTATTTCACGGTGATAGTTCCATTCGATGAACTGCCCCAGCTCGTTGCCCATAAAATTCAGCTTTTTCCCGGGATGCGCGAACATAAAGGCGTACATGAGCCTGACCGAACGGAAGCGGTCCTCATAGGAACCGGGCATGCGGCCGATCAGCGATTTTTTCCCGTGCACTACCTCGTCGTGAGAGAACGGGAGAATATAATTCTCGGAAAAAGCGTAGGTCATGGAAAAGGTCAGCTTTTCGTGCATCCCGGGCCTGTACACGGGATCTGCGGACATATAGTCGAGAATATCGTGCATCCAGCCCATATTCCATTTGAAGGAGAAGCCGAGCCCCCCGTCGCGGACCGGGCCTGTAACCATGGGAAACGACGTGCTTTCTTCGGCGATCATAAGCGCCGACGGCTTCAGGCAGCAGACCGCAGTATTCATGTCGCGCAGAAAGCGCACGGCGTCGCGGTTTATGTTGCCGCCGTCCGCGGCTTTCCGCCATTTTCCGTCCCCGCGGCCGTAGTCGAGATAGATTATCGAGGCCACCGCGTCGGCGCGGATGCCGTCTATGTGATATTTCCCGAGCCCGAAGCATACGGATGAAAGCAGAAACGACCGCACCTCGTTGCGGGAGTAGTCGAAAATCTTGGTCCCCCACTCGGGGTGCTCGGACATGAGCGGATCGGCGCTTTCGTAGCAGGGGGTGCCGTCAAAGTGGGCAAGCCCGTGCGCGTCCTTTGGGAAATGGGCGCCCACCCAGTCGAGTATCACGCCTATCCCCTCGCGGTGGCAGGCGTCGACGAAATACATGAAATCCTTCGGTTCGCCGTAACGGGAGGTCGGAGCGAACCAGCCCGTGACCTGATAACCCCACGAATCGTCCAGCGGATGCTCTGTTACCGGAAGCAGCTCGATGTGCGTATAGCCCATTTCCTTTACGTATGAAACGAGCTCATCGGCCAGCTTGCGGTACTGAAAAGGCATGCCGTCCTGATATTTTTTCCAGGAGCCGGGATGCACTTCGTAAATGTTTATCGGCAGAGAGCGGGGGTTTTTGCCCTTCTGCCCGGCAAGATACTTCCCGTCGTGCCACTCAAAGCCGTCGATATCGTAGATCTTCGACGCGGTGGCGGGACGCGTCTCGGAATGGAAAGCGTAGGGATCGCATTTTTCAAGAACGCGGCCGTCGGACGTCTCAACAAAAAACTTGTAGCAGTCAAATTCGCGCGCTCCGGCGACCTCAAGCTCCCAGAGGCCCTCATTGCGGTTCATTTCAAGGCCCTCCCATCCGCTGAAATCCCCGGCGAGCCGGACGGAAATCGCGTTTGGAGCCCAGAGGCGGAAAACGAATCCGCCGCCGGTTCTGTGACAGCCGAGAATTCTGTACGCCGAAGTCGAAACTCCCGCGTAAAACGAGCCGGTTTCGTATGAAAAATCCATTTCCGCGCCTCCTTTATAATTACCCAGTATATATTATACCATATTTTTCCGGGATTTGCAAGGTTTTTTGTGAATAATGACGGACCGCTTCTCAATAACGTTCGCCCCGTTCCCTGTTTTACTTCATCCGCGTAACGAAAAATTCCGCGGCGGCAAACATCACTTGACAAATTCATAATTATATGATATAATATTATATGATTTAGGAAAGGAGAAAGAAAAATGACTGATATTGAGAAGAAGATCCGTCAGGCGACGGTGGAAATAGCGTTTTCAGATCAGGAAAAAACCGCCGACCGTCTGCGCGCCATGAAAATGCTGCTCGACGGCGAGAAGGAGGAACGCAAACAGCGGGACATGCGTTCCTTCGGCCGCAAACTCGACGAAATAGCGGCGAGCCTCGGCAGGGAGTAACCGGAAAAAAAGCATTCGGCACGGCATTCTTGCCGCAACCGGTTGACAAACCGGCGAAAATGTGGTAAAATATTACCGCAGGCCGGTGTGATGGAACTGGCAGACGTACCAGACTCAAAATCTGGCGGTGGCGACACCGTGCGGGTTCGACCCCCGCCACCGGCACCAGAAAAAGAACGGGATCGCTTTGGATCCCGTTCTTTTTCTGACGAAACGAAACCGAGTCGGACCCCGGAACGCGGAGCGTTTCAGCATTTCGCTGAAAAAAGAAACGGCGCGGACGGGCACAGGCGAAATGCCCTCGACATCCCCGCCACCGGCACCAAACAGTACAAATCCGAACCCAAGGCCGGTTGGCGAAGGGTTCGGATTTGTCGTTTATTTCGGCGATCTGAATTTGACCTCAGGCAAGAAAAACAAAAAATGAAAAACGGAGGTCAAGAAAATGAATCTGAACATCGGTAACATCGGAGTATGGGGCTTTAGGCACTATGAGTTTCTCAAGCAAAATCATCCGTCCACCGTCGGCGTTATGCGTATGGACGGCACTTTGGAAAATTATCTCAGAGAAGTCAACCAAGAAGCAACTGAAATGCTTGAATCGCTCGTCCGGCAATACGCAACAGCGGAAGGCGTCGCAGAGGCACTTAAACGCACAGATCAGCTTGAATGGGTGCGCCGGATGAACAACATCCGCAACCGCACCGAAGATTTCGTACTAAACGAAATCATATACCGATAAACGCATGAGGCGGGGAGTAATCCCCGCCTCGGTTTCATAAAGGCTCTTTACTAAATATTTTTGACGTATTCGCCCTCTACATAAAACACACCATCTGTAAGAGGATTTTCGTCTTTTGGAGTTTTAAGCACGCCTCTGTTTATCAATTCCTCGGTCACGTTTCCCACGATCCGATTGGCGTAACAAGCTACCCATTGATTGATTTGTGAATCAAGCCGTTTTGGGACAAAAGACGCAAAGCCTTTTCTCAATTCCTTTATCCACTCGGAAAGCATAGCTGTTAATTCTTTATCTTTGATCTTAAACATAGAAACGAAATCATCAAACGTCTCTCTGCTGAAGCAAGCGAAATTAAGCTTGTAACCGCTGCTGCTTTTTGTGATCAGACCGTTGCGTATAAGCTGAGCGGCAGTCTCGTCGTTTAACTCGGTTTTGACGAAACCATTTTCGCTGTTTTGCGGAATACCTTCAGCTATCAACCACCTTGTGCCAAACCCATGATAGATGAAAGTTCTTATGTATTTTTCGATCCAATAATAGTATATGTGCGATTGCGATCCTTTTCCGGCCGCATTGCATCCTGTATTATAGTCATCTGTGTTCTCGCATTCATCTTTAGACTCGGCAACAATAAACCAGCCCCACCCGCCGTCTTTTCTCACTGGATATACTCCGTTTTCAAAACGGAGTTCAGTTTTTATTTTGTTTACAAGGTTCCGCAGGATGAACGGCACCGCTATATAGCCCAGACGTTCCATACCGAAATCGTTTCCGTAAAAAACAAGCCTTTCTACAGAGTCTGCTTTTTCGGTAAAGCTCTTTTCAAAGTGATCTGCAAGTTTTTTTACCAACCGGGCCGAAACGTTTTCGAGCTTGCAGTTGTTTTCCAAGCTGAAGATGATAAAATCTGTCGCGTATTTGTTTCCGGTTTTTTTGATCGCGTCACCGTATTCAAGTCTCGGCAATTCATCCTCGATATACATTGTAGGAATACCGGTTGCAACGCTTATTTCTTCTACGGTGACTGGTTTTTCATAAGCAGCAAGACATATTGCGCGCGCAATCTGAGAATGCAGGTATCTGTTCGGTTCCGCATTGCCGTTGCAAGTTTCGGTATTCCAGTTGATACGCTTATAAATCTTATCCATTTTGTTTTCTCCTATCCTGTCTTTGATCTTTCGGCGACCTTCATTCAGCCGCCATTTGATTGTGGTTTCGGGAAGAGAATACTTTGCGGATAATTCACGAACACTTTTTTCGCCGAGGTAATAATCGACAAAAATATTTTTATACTCGGATGCAAGAGTGTGAAGATACTGAAATACCATTTGATACTTGTCGTTTTCTTCGGCTTCTGCTTCTAAATTTATCGGATCAGCTATGTCAAACAAAGATTCATCGCCCGACAAAATCATTATATGCTTGCTTTGAGCGTCGATAATGCGCGCGTATCTGTTATGGGCTATGCGCCATACCCAGGCGTCAAGCGATTCGATTTCATACTTTTTCATTCCCGAAAGAATGTGAAGTATTATATCGCCTGCAAGGTCTTCCGCATCATGATTATTATTCAAGCGCTTTTTGCAAAACCGCAGAATCGGCTCGACGTATTTCAGTATTTCGTTTTGATCCACTGCGTCCCCCTCCTTTCACATGAATGTAAATGCATTTACACCCTTAAAGTGTCAGAAAAAATGAATCGGATAGGTGATTTTGCAAAATTTGCCGCCGAATTTTTCCGACGGCAAAAATCATTCTTTCTTACGTTCTTTTTCTTTCACAGCCGGGTTGCTTAATTGCTAATATTGCCGTTTCCGGAGCCGGAAAACAGCCTGCGGTAGTGAAGAGGCGAATATCCCGTCGTTTTTTTAAAAACGCAGGAAAAGTGCTGCGAATCGCAGAAGCCCAGCTTCTCGGAGATTTCCTGTACGCTCACGACGGAAGATTTCAGCATGTTCGACGCCACCCTGATTTTTGATTCGGTCAGATACCTGTACGGCGTTATTCCGTATTCGGATTTGAATTCACGGATTATGTACGATTCGGTATATCCCGTTCTGCGTATTATTTCCCTGAACGATGATCCGTCAAGCGAAAAATCCGCGATGTTGTCAATGGCGTTTTTCAGCATCCGGGCGGGAGTCTTGTTTTTTGCCGACACGGGGATGAACCTTGAAATGCGCTGCATGATTTTCACCAGACACATGAGACACCTGTCCTCCATCTCGGATACAGTCTCCGCGCTTTCCACCGACGAGTAGAGCTCGCTGAACAGATCTTCCGCATATATTGCCTTTACGAGGTTGACCATTTTCAGGTTGTAGCTCTCAAACAGCTTGTCCGCCACTTCTCCGTATATGCAGACGAATGTCTTTATCCACGGATCGTCGGCGTCAGAGCGGTAAATGTGCGTGGAGTTTTTGTGCAGTATATAGATATCGCCTTTCTCGGCAGTGAACTTTTTCCCGTCCTCCTCGAGATATCCTTTTCCTTTCGTGATATACTCAAGTATCCATATCGGAGAATCGGGGCGGTAAATATAGTAACTGCCGTCGCAGTATGATCTGCCAACCAGCTGAACGTTGAAGGGCCTTATCGTGTCGAGATTGAGAAGCTTCATGTTTTCGTACGGCGAGAAATATGCGAATGATTCCTTCATGTCGGTTGTCTCCTCCCGCAGGACCTGAACCCTGCGGATATATTTTACCCGTTTGTTCCCCGTATGTCAAGTAAAAATCAATTTTTTATTGTTTTTTTCTCTAATATCGCCATTTTATCCTGCAAAAATCAATATTTCAAATATTCTGCACGATATTTTGCATTGACGCGGCAGAAAAAATATGCTATCATATTGTCTGAAGCGGAGGTAAGAAAATGAAAAAAGTGATTTCTGTAATTATTTCCATACTCATGCTGGCCGCAATCTTTTCGGCCTGCGGCGGGGGGAGTCCGGTTCCCGGGGAAAACACGTCTGTCTCTCAGACCCCTGAAACGTCCGCTCCCGATGCAGAACTGATCCATTCGGTCCCCGAACTGAATTTCGACGGCGCCAAAATCCGCGTCGTCACGGCGAACGAGGAAGGGAACGGCATCGATATAGGCGTTCAGGCGGACGAGACCGAGAGCAGGATCAACGAAGCCGTTTACAAACGCGACCGCGCCGTTGAAGACATCCTTGGCGTCAGGCTGACGGTGCGCGCGTACGATACTCTGACCGGAAGCTTCACGGCTTTCTCGGATTCCGTCAGGGCGCAGTCGGACGATTTTGATTTTGCTTTCGCAAGCACGAATCTCGTTTTCCCGTTTGCCTCGGAGGGGGCGCTTGACGATCTTGCCGGTTACGGATACATCGACCTCGGAATGCCGTGGTGGGACGGCACCGTTAACGGCGACCATCTGATCGGCGGCTCGCTGTACGCGGCGGTCGGATCAATTTCGGTAAACGACCTGCTGAGAACTCACATGATACTTTTCAACGCCAATATTTTCGAGGATAACAGGGTCGAATTTCCGTATGCGAAAGTGGAGGAAGGCTCCTGGACGATAGATTATTTCACAAAGCTCGCCACCGACCTTAACAGCGACGTTGACGGAGACGGCGTGGTCAGCAACATGGCCGCGGACGTTTACGGATTCGCCTCGTACGCGTGGTGCTCCCCGTACACGCTCTGGTACGGATGCGACGGCTCGGTTATAGGGCACAGCGATGACGGCTGGCCGGTCGTTGAAATAGATACCGGCAAAACGACGGCAATCTATGAAAAAATGTATGCCGCCATTATAGGCTCCGGTTCAAACTACATCTACGACGGGGCGCTGTACGGCGAACTGTACAATTCGTTCACGCAGGGACGCGCGGCGATGACCGAGGCCTGCATGATGCATCTTACCCACTGGCCGTCGTTCCGCGACATGGCTGACGACTACGGCATCGTTCCCGCCCCCAAATTCGACGAGAATCAGAAGGATTACATCAGTTACGCGGAGGTCATTGAGCCGGCGGTATGCGTTCCCTCGCTTGTCTCTTCGAAACAGGAAATGATAAGCGCGGTACTTGAGGTTATGGCGTACGAATCATACCGCAGAATAACCCCGGCTGTGTTCGAGGTGTCGCTGAAGGAACGTTTCTCAAGAGACGAGCCGTCCAAAAAAATGCTTGACATCATAGCCGGCAGCCGCCGTTCGTGTCTCGGCTCGGTGTTTATCCCGAGCTATTCGTTCACAGTCGCCCTGCCGACGATTATATACCAGCGGAACGAGGCGGTGTCCTCGTATATTGAACAGTTCCGCGAGGCGATGATCGGCGCCCTTGACGGGGCGATGGAAAAATTCAGATGAAGCGGCTTACAGCCTGTGTCCTTATAATTGCCGCGGCAGCCTCGCTCGTCTGCTGCGAAGGAGCGGGCAGAACGCCCGGAAGCAGCACGCAAACCGAAGAAATCTCGACCGAAGGGGACAAAACGTTGATACCTCATTTTGAAACCGGATACAGCGCGCGGATTGATTTTTCGCAGACGGATTATTCACGCACTCCGTATCTGAAAAAGTTCGATATGTTTTCGGCAACCTGGTCGTGGTGCAACGATTTTTCGTCCGATCCGAAACTTACGCAGAAAAACATTGACAAAATTCCCGATATTGCCCTGCTTCTGCCCGAGTCGGTGAGGACCGACCTGTTCATGGGATACTACGGCATAGGGAGAAACATCGGGAAAAACGGCGGAAGCGGCACGACCGGCGAAGAATTCAGCCTGGTGAAGCAGCTTACAGACGCGCTGAAGAAATCGTCTCTGAGGGCGGAGTTCATGTACTTCGCCTCGCCCGAATACACCGGCGGGGGCATTGACGGCGACGCGTGGAAGCGGGTCGAAGACACTGAAAAATGGGAGACTCTGTGCTTCAACATCGCCGGTTATTTCAAAAGGAACGGAATGAACGTCGCCCGCCATGAGATATGGAACGAGCCTGACTACTTTGAAAACGGGAACGGGGTGTTTTTTTCGGGAAGCTGGCAGGACTATATCGACCTGTATGTCGCCGGGGCCCGCGGAATACGCAGGGCAGACCCCGACGCGCTTGTCGGCGGAGTGTCCGCCGCTTGGATTCACGAACTGTATAAAAACGGCGGTTATTCAGAATTTCTCCGTCAGGCTTACGAGGCCGGAGAACTGCCCGACTATGTTTCGTGGCATTTTTACGGTTCAAACGGCGGCATGAGAATGCTTGAAAGCTACGTAACCGCCGCCCGCGCCGGTCTGGAGGAAAACAGCGCTTATTCAACCGTTCAGCAATGCCTGAACGAGTTCAACGTGTCTCTTGACAAAGACGTGGTAAAAGGGTACCGCATGGTTGGTTTGACCCTTGAGGCCTACGAGCAGCTGCTTGCGGCAACCGATATAACGAGAGTGAACTGGACGTCGGCGCTGGACAGGGAAAACGACGACAGCGCCGCGCTTATAGATCCGAGAACCGGCGAACGCAGACCTGCGTATTACACCCAGTGGATGTACGCGCGTCTGCCCGTACGGCGCGTGACGGCGGAATGCGGAACAGGCCGCGTCGGGATCATGGCGGCCTCCGGCACTGACAGGTGCGGAGCAATAATCTATGACAGATTTGCGGAGGACACGGAAATAACGCTGGATTTCGACGGACTTCCGTTTGAAAACTGCACCATGACTGTTTATGTCATAGACAGCGAAAGCCCTCAGGCCCGCGTCACTTCGGACGTCCCCCTCTGCACCGGAAAATATGTCTGCGGCGGCGAAACGGAGTATTCGGTCAGAATACCGGCAAACGGCGCAGTGTACGTTGAGTTCAGCAGAACGGGCACGGAGACCGACGTTCACGAGAGAAAAAGCGAACTATCTGAAAACGTGGTCAGGACCGATTACTGGTACAACGGCCGCGACGACAACGGCGCGTACGCCTGGTTCGGGTCAAATTCGTTTATGAGCTTCGTCGGAAGCGGAACGTCAGACAAATCCCGCGGCGCGGCGGTTTCGGCGACGCTGGACAGTATGAAAGACAAAGAGCTTGCGTTTGACATAACCGTTTCCGGAAACGCGCGTGCGAACGGCGAAAACGCCATGTTCGGGATCACCGTCGATTATTCGGTCGGCGGAGAATATTCGGAAAAGGTGTATCTGTTTCTGAACGGAATAAGCTCGGGAACGCCGGTCCCTCTGGGAACGCGGCGAATGCCCGACAAAACCGTCGACCTCGGAAGCGGGGACGGCACGCGTCTTTTCGACCTGAACCAATACGCTCCCGAAGGATGGGACGGAAAAATAATGCTTTCTTTCGTCTGCAACGAAATGCAGAAGGAGACGGGAGCGGAATTCATTGTAAATATCGGATAGCGGATAGCTGTCCGAAAAGCAAAAAGGAGAAAAAGAAAAAATGAAAAAAGCACTCGCAATCATAATGGCGGGAATCCTTGTCGTTGCCGCCGCGGTCTGCGCCTCGGCCGAGGACGTCCCCGCGCCGGTAGCCATGTATGATTTTGAGGACTCCGCAGACCTTGGCAAAGACGTTTCCGGAAACGG
>JAFZTO010000171.1 GCA_017618795.1 Clostridia bacterium
CTGGGGTGGGGGATGGCTGTCTCAACTCGGATTTCACGATTACGCAGGGTCTACCGCAATTCACATGGTTGGTGGCATTGCGGCGCTTATAGGCGCGGCTGTTCTCGGCCCGCGAATCGGAAAGTACGTTAAAGACAAGAACGGCAAAGTCATAAAAGTCAACGCGATCCCGGGACATTCCATTCCTCTCGGCGCTCTTGGTGTTTTCATTCTCTGGCTCGGATGGTACGGCTTCAACGGTGCGGCGGCGACATCGCCGTCGGAGCTTTCTGCAATCTTTCTTACGACGACGATAGCGCCGTCTGTCGCTACATGTACAACTCTGATTTTTACATGGATAAAAAACGGCAAGCCGGATGTTTCCATGTGCCTTAATGCCTCTCTTGCAGGGCTTGTTGCCGTTACCGCGGGGTGCGACGCATTCGACGCGGTCGGCGCGTCGGTCGTCGGCATCGTTGCCGGAATACTTGTCGTTGTTGTTGTGGAAATGCTTGATCTGAAGCTGCACATCGACGATCCGGTCGGCGCCGTGGGCGTCCACTGCGCAAACGGTATATGGGGCACGTTGGCCGTCGGACTTCTATCAAATCCGGACGCTCCGGCGGGCCTTCGCGGACTTGTTTATACCGGTGATTTCAGACAGCTCGGTTTACAGTCTCTCGGTTTCGTTTCCGTCGCGGCATGGGCAACCGGCACAATGATTTGTTTCTTCCTTTTCCTCAGGAAAATAGGATTTCTTCGCGCCGATCCGGCTGACGAGCTTGCCGGGCTGGATGTCAGCGAGCATGGACTTCCAAGTGCATATGCCGACTTTATGCCCGCCGTCGATAAATACTCTGAGTTTGGAACCGATGAAAATATCGTAGCCGTAACAGGAACAACGCCTGTGGCTGAAGCTGTTACCGTAAAACGCGAGCCATCTTTCGATCACGGTTCGCACAAGTTCACAAAGGTTGAGATCGTATTCAAAGAAGAAAAGCTGTACGCACTTAAGGACGCAATGAACAAGCTCGGGATCACCGGCATGACAGTTTCGCACGTGATGGGCTACGGGATGCAGAAAGGACACACGGAGTTTTACCGCGGCGTTCCAGTTGAAACAGATCTTCGTCCCAAGGTTCAGGTCGATATAGTCGTAAGCGCGATCCCTGTTCGCGATGTGATTGAAACCGCTAAAAAGGTATTGTACACGGGTCATATCGGAGACGGCAAAATCTTTGTTTACGACGTTGAAAACGTGATTAAAGTCCGTACGGGTGAAGAAGGATACGACGCCCTGCAGGATGTGGAGTAATCATGTGTTCGATATTCGGTTACTGCGGCGAGATAACTGATTACGCCGCTTTTGAAAAAGGATTCGCGGAAACAAAATCGCGCGGTCCGGATGACAGCAGAATAATAACAGCCGGAAAAGGACTTCTCGGCTTTCACCGCCTCTCGATCATGGGACTTACGCCTTCCGGTATGCAGCCGTTCTTTTTAAACGGCTGCTTTGCCGTGTGTAACGGAGAGCTTTACGGATTTGAAATAATGCGGGAGCAGTTAAAGAGCAAAGGCTATGCCTTTGAAAGCGACAGCGACTGCGAGATCATTCTTCCGATGTATTTCGAATTCGGGACAAGCATGTTTTCAATGCTCGACGCCGAATTCGCCTGCGTGATCTATGACGGAAGGTCAGACGAATACATAGCCGCGCGCGATCCGATCGGAATCAGGCCCCTCTATTACGGTTATGACAAAAACGGCGTAATAATGTTTGCAAGCGAAGCAAAAAACCTTGTCGGGCTGACCGACAGAATCATTCCCTTCCCGCCGGGACATTATTACAGGAGCGGACTGTTCGTCAGTTACTGCGACATAACGCATGTTAACGCGGTCAGCAAGGACGATATGGAAATCTCCTGCCTGAAAATACGTGAGAAACTGATCGCCGGCGTTGAAAAAAGGCTTGTTGCGGACGCAGAAGTCGGTTTTCTTCTTTCGGGAGGACTTGACTCCTCACTCGTCTGCGCGATAGCTGCGAGAAAAAGCGGTAGACCGATCAGGACATTCGCCATAGGCATGAGCAAAGACGCGATCGATCTCAAATACGCACGTCAGGTCGCCGATTTCATCGGAGCAGACCACACAGATGTTTACATGACGCCGGAAGATGTCATCGATTCACTTGAAACGGTAATAAAAATTCTCGGGACGTACGACATTACAACGATACGCGCAAGCATAGGCATGTATCTCGTATGCAAAGCGATCCATGAAAAAACCGGCATACGCGTTTTGCTGACAGGAGAGATATCCGACGAACTGTTCGGATATAAATACACGGATTTTGCTCCGAATGCGCGCGAATTTCAGACGGAATCCGAAAAACGCGTCCGCGAGCTTCACATGTACGACGTGCTCCGCGCGGACAGATGCATTTCCGTAAACAGTCTTGAAGCGCGTGTCCCGTTTGGAGATCTGGATTTCGTAAAATACGTGTTGTCCGTCGATCCGGAAATAAAGATGAACAGATACGGCAAGGGAAAATATCTGCTCCGTCATGCCTTCGACGGCCTCGGCTATCTGCCGGACAACATTCTCTGGCGTGAAAAAGCGGCTTTTTCCGACGCCGTCGGTCACAGCATGGTGGATTACCTGAAAGAATATGCCGAAAGCAGGTATTCCGACGGGGAATATGAAAACAGCCGCAGAAAATACTCGCATGCGCAACCTTTCACAAAAGAGTCTCTTTTGTACAGAGAGATATTCGAGAACTATTATCCGGGCCAGTCAGAGATGATTTCCGGATTCTGGATGCCGAACAGAACCTGGGATGGATGCGACGTCAGCGATCCGTCGGCTAGGGTGTTGTCAAACTACGGCGAGAGCGGAAAATAACAAGCACGGGGTGATTTAAATGAAAAAAGGAAATATGCTCTACGAAGGAAAAGCAAAAAAGGTGTTTGAAACCGATTCTCCGGAATTGCTTATCGTGTCATATAAAGACGACGCGACGGCGTTCAACGGTTTAAAAAAAGGAACGATTGCCGGGAAAGGCGTGATCAACAACAAAATGAGCAACGCTCTCATGCGTATTCTTCAAAATAACGGGATTCCGACACACTATGTTGAAGAACTGAACGACAGGGATACTCTTGTCAGAAAAGTGAGAATTGTTCCGCTCGAAGTAATAGTCCGGAACGTCGCAGCAGGCTCTTTCGCAAAAAATTACGGCGTTACGGAAGGTGTGGTATTCCCCGAGCCGACAATCGAATTAACATATAAAAATGACGCTCTTGGAGATCCGCTGCTGAATGAGTACCACGCGCTTGCGCTGAACTTGGCGACACGCGAGGAACTTGACGCCATAAAGAATTACGCTTTCCGTATCAACGAAATTCTTAAAACCTTCTGGATAAGCCGCGGAGTGACCCTTGTGGACTTCAAGCTTGAGTTCGGAAAACTGCCTGACGGAAGCATCGTTCTTGCAGACGAGATCAGTCCCGACACCTGCCGCCTGTGGGACAGCGCCACGGGAAAAAAACTTGACAAGGACCGTTTTCGCCGTGACCTGGGAGGCGTGGAAGACGCTTATCGCGAAATAATGGACAGATTAAAACAAAAAACGGAGGCGGAAGAATGAGCAACTGTGCGATAGTGGGTATCAACTGGGGCGACGAAGGTAAAGGCAGAATGGTCGACCTTCTGACCGAAAAATATGATTTCGCTGTCCGTTTTCAGGGCGGCGGCAACGCCGGTCATACCGTTATTAACGAATACGGGAAATTCGCGCTGCATCTTCTGCCGTCAGGCATTTTCCGGAAAAACGTCGTAAACGTCCTCGGCAACGGCGTTGCGCTCGATCCGGAAAACCTGCTTGCCGAAATAGAAACGGTACGGGCAAAAGGCGTTGAGATCGACGAGCATAATCTTAAAATAAGCGACCGCGCCTCGCTTTTACTGCCGTGGCACAGAGAACTTGACGGACTTGAGGAAGCAAGACTTGCCGACAAAAAATACGGCTCAACAAAACAGGGCATCGCGCCGTTCTACTCAGACAAATATCAGAAAAAAACCGTGCTTGCCGGCGAGTTGTTTTACCCGGATGAATTGAAACGTCACCTGTCTGATCTGCTCGAATGGAAAAATCTGATAATAAACCGGGTATACGGAGCACGGCCGCACACTATGGAAGAGATCGAGGAATGGCTTGAAAACTACGCGTATAAAATCAGACGGTATGTAACGGATACCGGCAGGCTGCTGAGAGACGCGCAGAATAACGGCAAAAGCATAATGTTTGAAGCGCAGCTCGGGTCGCTCCGCGACCTTGACTTCGGTATTGTTCCGTATACGACCTCTTCAAATACAACGGCTGCCTACGCGCCGATCGGTTCCGGTTGCCCTTCGGTGAAGATAGATGAGATAATCGGCGTGGTTAAGGCATACTCCACATGCGTGGGCGAAGGACCGTTCACATGCGAATGGTTCGGCGAAGAAGCCGAAAGGCTCCGTGAGGCAGGAGGCGAATACGGAGCGAAAACGGGCCGGCCGCGTCGCGTGGGACCTATCGATATTGTCGCCACGCGCTACGGCGTACAGGTTCAGGCAGCGACATGTATCGCGCTTACAAAATTAGACGTGCTTTCATATATGGACAGAATACCTGTCTGCACGCATTACATGATTGACGGCGGTCAGACAGACGAGTTTCCGTTCCCGGCCGTTCTCCCTGACGCCAAACCCGTTATTGAGTACATGGATGGCTGGGGCTGCGACGTCTCCTCCTGCAGGAGGTTTGAAGAATTGCCGGATGAGGCGCGGAAATACGTTGAATTTATTGAAGAACGCATAGGCTGTCATATCGGATACGTTTCCGTGGGGCCGGAGCGGGACAGCATAATTGTAAGATAAGGAGCCGGTTAGAAATGAATAAGGAAAAATATGAATCGCCGTTGTCGTCGCGCTACGCGTCAGATTATATGCTTAACCTTTTCTCGCCCGACACGCGCTATCGGACGTGGCGGCGCCTCTGGGTCGCGCTAGCCAGAGCGGAACACAGACTCGGGCTCAGAATAACCGATGAGCAGGTAAAAGAGCTTGAAGGTCATATAACCGATATTGACTACGCCGTAGTTTCCGAGCGCGAAAAAGAGGTGCGTCACGACGTTATGGCACACGTTTACGCCTATGGAAAAGCTGCTCCGTCTGCAGCGGGCATCATACATCTCGGCGCAACGAGCTGCTACGTTACCGATAACGCGGATATTATTATTTACCGCGACGGACTGAAACATCTGAGAAAACAGCTTATAGCCGTAATAAAAAATTTAGCCGATTTCAGTATGAGGTATAAAGATCTGCCTACTCTCGGATACACCCATTATCAGCCCGCCCAGCTTGTCACAGTCGGCAAACGCGCCGCACTGTGGATGCAGGATTTCGCGTCAGATCTGGAAGAACTTGACTTTACTTTATCACGCCTGAAAATGCTGGGATGCAGAGGAACGACCGGAACGGAAGCAAGCTTCATGGATCTTTTCGAGAACGACCGTGAAAAAATTGACAGAATGAACGAGATGATTTGCGCAGAATTCGGTTTCGACGATTATTTTGACGTCTGCGGACAGACTTATCCCAGAAAAACGGATTCGGCCATACTCAGCGTTCTGTCGGGCATAGCGCAAAGCGCATACAAATACGCGGACGATATGCGGCTTCTGCAGCACGACAGACAGATCGAGGAACCGTTTGAAAACAATCAGATCGGATCATCGGCGATGGCGTACAAGCGCAACCCTATGAGATGCGAGCGTATCTGTTCCCTTTCGCGTTATCTGATCACCGACGCGGCGAATGCCCACATGACCGCGGCGGCGCAGTGGCTTGAAAGAACGCTTGATGACTCTGCAAACAGACGGATCTCGATACCGGAGGCGTTTTTGTGTGCAGACGCCGTCCTCCGGCTTGTACTGAACGTAACCGACGGTATGGTGGTAAACGAAAAAATAATTGAAAAGGCCGTATATGAATATCTCCCGTTTATCGCAACCGAAAACCTCCTGATGGAGGCAGTCAAGCGCGGCGGCGACAGACAGAAGCTTCACGAGATCATTCGTCAGGCGTCAATGGAGGCAACTTCAAAGATGAAGCAGGGAGCGGAATGCAATCTTATACACATACTTTCAGAATGTTCGGATTTCGGCATGACCGAAGAAGAAATGAAAAAAGTGCTGATCCCTTCCCTGTACACCGGCAGATGCGGCGAACAGGTCGAAAGATACGTAAAGAAGCTGGCGCCGGTGCTTGAACAGTGCGAGGACGTTGACAGGGAGATCTTTGTATAAAAATGGAAAAAATCCTAGTACTCGATTGCGGAGGACAGTACGACCTGCTCATAGCGCGCCGCGTGCGCGAGCAGGGCGTGTTCGCCGAGATAAAGCCTTATAACAAAATAACTCTTTCCGAGATCGTTGAAACCGAATATAA
>JAFZTO010000172.1 GCA_017618795.1 Clostridia bacterium
CCACTCCGCATTGCGTTCCGAAGTGGGAATATTGTTCAGAAACACGTCGGCCTCTGCACACCGCGAATTGTTTATAAGCACTCTTATTCTCTGAAAAGTAGCGGCATTGTCTCCCGTGTACGTGTAATACTGCCCGTCATACCCCTCGAAATCCGTCTGTCCCGAGGAAGCCTCGGCGCGCAGTTTCTGAATGTCGGAATACGCCGTATTAATTTCCTTCATTTTTTCTTCGGCAATATCCGCGAGCGGATTGTTCGCGTAATTGTCGGGATGGTATTTCTTCGCAAGATCGCGATACGCTTTTTTTATCTCATCGTCAGTCGCGTCGCGCGAAACGCCGAGAACCTTGTATGGATCGGTCATTAACTACCTCGATTCAGTATTTCTTCTGTCTTTGCCGGAAGCCCGAGCTTGATTACATTGCTGCATATCCGCGTTATCTCGGTCACCGGTCCGGAAATTAGTTCAAGAGCAAGATCGGCGCCTTGCAGCTCAATATGCATTGCCGCACGGCAGCTTTCTATGGAAAAACCGTCGGAAAAAGGATTGAAATAATTCTTTTCAATATCGTTTTTCAGATCGTCGGCGGCGTCTGCAAAATATACCCACTTGCCGATATGGAAACCTATCTGCTCCGCAATACGCTTTCTTTCCCCTTCATAACCGTATGCAAACACGGCCGCGGTCATTCGCCCGGACGTTTCGGCAAGCTCGTCAGCCGAAACGGATTCTTTTTTTTCAAGTTCGCTCATTTCGCTCAGACAATCGCGGATTATGGAAGACAGGTCATCCAGCCCGGCTTTTCGCTTCATCCGTCTTCCGAAAAACCTCAAAATCCTGAAAAACAATTTTCTGAAGCCTCTGCTGTCGCGGACGTCATCATCGAGCTTATACCAGGCAAGCAACGAGCATACCGAAGCGCAGTATTCCAGAATCTCGTCCTTCTCCGCAGTCAGTTTTTTGCGGAAAGGCGGAACGGGACATCTTTTTTTGACAAATGAAGGCGTTTTCTCTTCAAGCATATAGCGGCAGAAAGCAAGAAATACAACGTCGTAAGAAAGCAAAAGGCGGGATTCCCTGCAGATTTTTTTCCCGAGAATGTGACACAGACCGCAATAAACGCCCTTGTAAAAAATATCCTCCTTCACCAGGAGCTCGTCCCGGAAGGGTCTTATATAACCGAGCATGACAACTCCAGTCTCATTATACTCCAATATATATTATACTACTTTTCCGCCGAAAAGTAAATACAAGTAAATACAAAAATAAGAATTGCCTTAAAAAAGTTACAACGCGTTAAAAAAATCCCGCCTTTACGGCGGGAGTTTTCAATATATCTGAAGGCTGCTTATAATCTCGCTCATCGGCGAACCGTCACCAAGAAGACTATACGCGGAACACACCGTTTCGGCAATTCCTGACTCATTTCCGATTCCGGAATACTCTGAAAGAGCCGCTGCGGCTCCATGCTCACGCGTGAACTCCGCGACTTCGGTTGAGGAAGCGTCGTCATCAGGCGAGAACCTGAGTCCGGCGGCAATTCCGGCGCAGATGTTCACCGGCTTTATTCCGTGTTTCAGGCACAGCTTTGCCGCACCTGCAAGCCGGTCGTTTCCGGAAAGCTTCCGCTTCGTGTCTCTGCCGACTCGCGCGACAGTATCGCCGAGAAGCCTGTTCTCAAATCTTCCGATAAGGTTCTCTGAAAAGATCAGCAGTTCATCAAGAGGGACGCCGTATTCAGCCGAAAGCGCTCTCGACGATTCAATAAGAGCCCGAAGGGCAATAAGCTTTATTTCCGCGTCCTTTGCCGCCTGCCAAATGTATTCGTATCCTTTAAGATTGCCGAGATAGGCGCATACCGCATGACTCATATTATGCATGAACAGCTTGCGGCGGATATAAAAATCAAAAGGCGAAAAAGGGATCATGCCCTTTATCTCGGGAATTTCTCCCTTGAAGGCCGCCTTGTCGACCGGAAGCTCACAGTACGGCTCGACGCAGACAGCAAGCGGATTTCTGTCGGATATCTCCTTGGGTGTAGCCGGCACCATTCGTCCTATCGACGGCTCGACAAGAGCAATGCACTCATCAAAATATTTTTTCTCCGCGTCGTCCAGATTATCCTTTATCAGGCCGGCAAAATAGCTGTCTGCACCTATCATGTTCTCGCAGATTATGACGTTGAGCGGAGTTTTATTGCCGCGTGTCATTCGCAGTTTAACGCCTCCGGCGAACGGTGCGGCGATGAATTTCAGGATGTTAACTCCAACTGCGGTGGCCATGATATCCGCAGATGCGATCACGTCCGCAATGGCTGCGTTGTCGCGACCGTCAACGCCGCGCACGTTATCGACAATATATTCGTTGTAGCGGTCTCCGTCAGTGATATAAATCGGATAACGGCCGTCAGAATTAAGTCTGTCAATAACGGCCATATTCACGTCGATAAAAGAAACCTCGTATCCAGACTGGCGGAAAAGCTGACCGATAAAGCCGCGTCCTATGTTTCCCGCTCCGTACATAACAGCTTTTTTCATTTCCGTCACCTCAATTCTGCGCCGCGTCGATAATCGCGGCAAAATCCGCAGCTTTAAGGGATGCGCCTCCAATAAGTCCGCCGTCGACATTGTATTTTGCAAGAAGTTCGGCCGCGTTGCCGGGCTTCATTGATCCTCCATACTGGATGGTTACGGCCTCGGCGGTATCCGAGCCGTATTTTCCGGCGATAACGCCGCGGATAATTCCGCACACCTCATCAGCCTGCTCAGACGTGGCGGTCCGGCCGGTACCGATTGCCCACACCGGTTCGTAAGCGATTATGACCCTCTTCAAACGCTCCGCGTCTATTCCCTGAAGAGCAATCTTGGTCTGCATTGACACTACCTCGGCGGTGATCCCGCGGTCACGCTGCTCAAGCAATTCGCCAACGCAGAGAATCGGCTTAAGTCCCGCATCAAGCGCGGCTGTCAGACGGAGGTTGACTGTCTCATCGGTCTCTCCGAAATACTGTCTTCGCTCGCTGTGACCAACAATAACGTATTCAGCGCCTGCCTCGACAAGCATTTCAGCCGATATTTCGCCTGTATATGCTCCGCTTTTCATAAAATGCACGTTCTGTGCGCCGACTTTTATATCCGACCCTTTAACCTTCTCAGCTACGGAAGGCACGTCAATAAACGGAACGCAAACGACGATTTCACACTTGTCCTTGCCCGCAATAAGTGGTTTAAGTTCCTCAATAAGCGTTTTTGCCCCACTTGGAGCAAGATTCATTTTCCAGTTACCGGCTATAACCGTTTTTCTAAGATTTCTGTTCATACCGTTCTCCTGTTCGAAACAATCCCCCCATGTGAAGATGGGGGGAAAATATTACTCTTTGTCCTGAAGACATGCTATGCCGGGGAGCTCGAGGCCTTCAAGAAATTCAAGCGATGCCCCGCCGCCCGTGGAAATGTGCGTCATTTTGTCGGCAAAACCGAGCTTTTCAATGGCCGCTGCCGAGTCTCCGCCTCCGATTATAGATACAGCGTTGCTCTCTGCGACAGCCGTAGCGACCCCGATGGTTCCCTGCGCGAATTTATCCCATTCCGAAACACCCATCGGTCCGTTCCAGACAACGGTTCCCGCGCCCTTGATAGCATATCCGAAAAGGATAACGGTCGCAGGCCCTATGTCAAGTCCCATATACCCGTCCGGTATGTCGGCACTGTCCACAAATCTGTCGTCGCAGTCCGGAGCGTATCTGTCTCCTACGTGGTTGTCGACGGGGAGGAGCACCTTGACGCCCCTCGATCTTGCTTTTTCAAGAAGTTCGGAAGCAAGCTCGAGCTTGTCATCCTCGCAAAGAGATGTGCCGATTTTGTGACCTCTCGCCTTATTGAACGTATATGCCATGGCTCCGCCTATAACAAGCGTGTCAACCTTGTCAATAAGATGGTTAATGACGCCGATTTTATCCGAAACCTTTGCGCCGCCGAGAATCGCCACAAACGGCCGCGAAGGATTTTCAAGAGCAGTCCCCATGATGGATATTTCTTTCTGAATAAGGTAGCCGCACACGGCCGGAAGATAATCTGCAACTCCGGCGGTGGAAGCGTGCGCGCGGTGCGCTGTACCGAATGCGTCGTTTACGAATATCTCCGCAAGAGATGCAAGATTTTTCGAAAACTCGGGATCGTTTTTCTCCTCTTCCTTGTGGAACCGCACGTTTTCAAGAAGCATGACGTCCCCGTCCTTAAGGGCTGCGGCTTTTGCATGCGCGTCCTCCCCGATCACGTCGTTTGCCAGGACAACCTCTTTACCAAGGTATTCGGAAAGGCGTTTGGCCACCGGAGCAAGAGAATATTTCATATTGAACTCGCCCTTTGGTCTTCCCATGTGAGAGCAAAGAATGACTCTTGCGCCTTTGGCGACAAGATACTTTATCGTCGGAAGCGCGCCGACAATCCGCTTGTCGTCCGCAATCTCGTCGCCGTTCATAGGAACGTTAAAATCGCATCTGACGAGTACCCTTTTGCCGGAAACCTCAATATCTTCCACCGTTTTCTTATTGTAATCCATTTTACCTCCGAAGCCGCACATTGCGGCGAAACATAACTTAATACCGGTATTTACGCATTCCTCTGCGTAAAACCGAAATATTATACCACATTTTCTTCCGGAAATCAATAGTCAAAGGAAAATTTATTACAATAAACGCACTAAAATGTTCTTGATCGAGCCGGTTTCCGCTTTTTTCGGGCATTCAAATTGACTTTTATACGATTTTGTGGTATAATATGAGTATCGAGTTATATGGAGACTGACACTGAAATGACTGAAAAAATCGGCGCGAACATGATTCGCAGAATCAACGAAAGGTTCGGTAAAGGCGGACATCCGCGCATTATTTTCACACGCGAAAAAACTGACGGAATAAGAAGGCACATCGGCACCGGCGACCTGTGCGACAGGGCTGCCGGCCGCGTAATAGCAGCGGCCGACAGTTACCTTGGCACCGAACCCGAAAAATACGACCTGCGCGACGGGCTTCGTCTTCTGTATGTCAGCCACGAGATTGCGGACAGAGTGTATGCTCTCGGCTTTTCCTACCTTGTAACCGGCAGAAAAGAATATCTGGAGCGGGGAAAGCGCGAGCTTTTTGCCGCATTGAATTTCCCAGACTGGCATCCGTATCATGATCTCGATTACGGCGTCATGTGCTACGCGGCTGCCTTCGGATACGACTGGTTCTACAATGACATGAGCGAAGAAGAACGTGCGTTCTGCCGCGAAAAAATATGTGAATACGGCTTCGGTCCGGCGCTTGAGGATTACCTGGATCTGCCGCGCAAAAGAACTTATCCTTGGGTTCAGGACGATCCCGGCGACAATCACAAGCTTATAAACAACGGAGGAATCTCGCTCTGCGCGATTGCAATCTGCGTCGAGACGAAAGGCGACGTCTGCGAACGCGTCCTTGATTTCGCCTACAGAGACGACTATAAATTCATAAGGGCTGCATATGACATCCGCGACGGAAGCTATTTCGAGGGGGTTTCCTACTGGGAGTACGGAATGCGCCATCTGGCGATCCACATGACGGGCCTTATGACTGCATGCGGCACAATCTACGATTTCATAGACTGGGAGGGATTCCGAAAAACACCGTATTTTCTCGTTCTGCTATGCTCGAACAACTTTAAATCATTCTGCTTCAGCGACGGTCACGAGGAATATCTCTGCGTTTCCCCGCTCCTCTGGGTCGGACCGGCCGTGGGAGAAAACGCCTTCGCACAGTTACGGATAAAACGCATGGAAGAGGGCGACATCTCGCTGTTTGACATAATGTGGTACGACCCGACGGCCGCGGGCTGCGAAACGCAATTGCCGACCGACTACGGAGCGATTGGAACATCCAATGCCACGTTCAGAAGCGACTGGTCAGATCAGTCCATGTTCGTCGGCATTCACTACGGGAAAAACAAGCTTCCGCACGGTCACCTCGATATGGGAGAGTTCTGCGTCGATTACTGCAACAGGAGATTTTTCACAGACCTCGGAAAAGATGACTACAATCTAAAAAATTATATAAACTGCTACAGAATGCGCGCCGAGGGACATAATACGCTCGTTATTAATCCTTCAGCCGGTTTCGACCAGCACTGGTCGGGTGAAGCGTACATCGACGAATTCGTC
>JAFZTO010000173.1 GCA_017618795.1 Clostridia bacterium
GAATGCGATATGCTGTACTCAGACGGGGAGTACCTGAAGAGATGGCAGAGAGAGACGGCGGCGGCATGCGAAAGGAACGGACTCGAGATCAGCTGCGCGTATACGGGACACGGGACGTACAGTACCCTGGGACTCACCCATACGGACAAAGGCTGCAGGGAAAGAATGCTGAAGGAGTGGATGTTTCCCCATATAGACAACGCCGCGAGATTCGGAGCGGTCGCCGGTTTCTACTGCCATGCGTTCGACGATACGGTGCTCCAGTCGCCGGAGAGATATGAAGAATATAAGGAAATACTGTATGCGCAGATGGAAAGGATAGCCGAGTACGCGTATAAAAAAGGCGTCGTGCCGTCGCTCGAGCAGATGTATTCGCCGAGACAGTACCCTTGGAGAATAAAGGACGGGGCGGATATCGCCGGAAGCGTAAGCAGAAAGGCTCCGCTGCGCATAACGATAGATACCGGACACCAGACGGGACAGAGACTGTTCCTGCGGCCGGATGAGGAAGAGATAAGGAAAGCGATAAGAAACAGGACGGCGCTGTACGTCGGGACCGACCGGGCGCAGAGCCTGCTCCAAAGCGCGAAGGACGGCAGCGTAAGCGAGGACGAAGCTGTCGACGGAATAATCGGGATAATTCAGTCGACCGGATATATGTTTGCCGAGGAAAGGGACGGGAGCGCCGAGGAATGGCTTAAAGCCCTAGGTTACTGCTCGCCGGTCATACACCTGCAGCAGACGGACGGACTGAGCTCGTCTCACAGGGATTTCTCGGAGGAGTCCAACGCAAACGGGATAATAACCGGAGAGAAGGTCCTCAGAAGCCTGTACGTCTGCTACAAGAACCTGAAGGGCGGGATGCAGCCCGCGGAGAAAATATACCTGACGCTTGAGCTTTTTTATCCCAACACCGCCTACAACGGCGACATTTTAAACAGCATCCGCTCCTCCGTGGAATACTGGCGCAGGTTCGTTCCCTACGACGGCATTCCGCTCGATTACGCGGTTAAACAGATGAGAGGTTGAACAATGTGGACAGAAGGTAATTACAGACGCGTGTTTCTCGACATGCACATCGACGACTGGAACGAAGAATTCCTGTCGAAAATCGACCCGGAGGAAATTGTTAAAACTATAAAAGAGTCCGGGGCGCAGATGATAGTTGCTAAATGCCGCCCGCACACGGGGCTTGCGAATTTTCCGACCCGGCACGGACGTCATCACAGAGGACTGAAGGGGAGAGATTATGTCGGTGAGATGGTAAAGCTTTGCCATGAAAACGGCATAGCGGTAAAGGGATATTTTTCCCAGATATTTGACAATTATTCATATGACCATCACCCCGACTGGAGATTTGTCGATGCTCATGGCAGCACGTCGAGGGACAGAAATAAAGATTCGGGATGGATGCCAAGGTACGGGATACTGTGTCCGAACAATGAAGACTACAGAAAATTCTGCCGAGATGCGGTGACGGAAATAGTATCTAATTACGAACTTGATTCCATTTTCCTTGACATGCCGTTCCAGACCGACATATGCTACTGCGGCACGTGCAGAAAAAAATACTATGACCTTACGGGAAGAGAACTGCCCAAGCACATTGACTTCCGCACGAAGGAAATGCGCGAGTTTCAGGCGATACGCGAAGGCTGGATTGCCGAGTTTGCCGAGATGATGAGAGACGCGGTAAAAGCGGCGAAGCCTTCAATCACGATAGAACAAAACATGGCCTGCCTGACATCCCCGTGGAAATCTGCGACTACAGACGATGTTGCAGATACCAGCGATTACACAGGAGGCGATCTTTACGGAGGTTATCTTGAGGAATCGTTAATCTGCAAATACTACCGCAACGTGACAAGATCGCTCCCGTTCGTATTCATATGCTCAAGATGTGATCCGAATCTGCAGTATCATACATCGACAAAGACGTTCGAGGAGCTTGTGCAGCACGGTATTATCGCGCTTGTTCACAACGGCGCGCTGTCTGTCTGCGACGGAATGAACCCGGACGGGACTATAAACGGGGCTGCCTACAGAAATGGCGGGGTCATACAAAGAGCGTTTGAAGCAACCCGACCGTATGAGAAATTCGTAAGCGGCGATTACAGATCGAACATATCCCTTTGGTTTAACTCGAAATCGAAATACGACATAGACACGCCGTCAGATCCACTCGCTGGCGAATCGGCGAAATACCTCAGCAACCTTAAGGCTCTGGCTGATATTCTTCGTATGGAAAATATACCGTATGACGTTATCCCGACAAAAAAACTCGGGCAGATCAGGACGAACTCGCTGGCTGTTACGAGCATGGTAAACGTTTCGGACGATGAGGCGGAAAAAATTGCGGAATACGTTAAAAAAGGCGGAAATCTGTACCTGGGCGGAAGAGTGGAAAATCCGATACTGCTTGACCTTATCGGAATCAGTATAAAGGGAGAGACCGAGCACAGGCAGACATATTATTCACCAACATATGTTGGAAAGGAGTTTTTCGATGGATATACCGTCGAAAACCCGCTCGCGGTCGAATCGCCGCAGTTTCTGTGTGAGGTGGCTGAGGACATTGAGGTGCTGGCAACAACGGTCCTTCCGTACACGACGCCGTCGGACAGCCGCTTTGCAGCAATTCATTCGAATCCTCCGGGAATATGGACTTCAAACCCCGCTTTAATTCGAAGAAGGATCGGGAAGGGGACAGTGATATGGTCAAATGCTCCTATAGAAGGTTCAAAACCATTCATGAACAGAAAGACGGTCGGAAATCTTCTTCGTTCTCTATGTGGAAACCTTTCCTTCCAAAGCAATGCTCCGTACAGTTCAGAGGTAATGATGTGGGAAAAGGACGGGAATGATTACGTAAGCGTTATAAATCAGCAGGAAACAGTGCCGCTGAATCCGATTTATAATGTTGAGGTCAAGATTCCGTATGAAATAAAGTCCGCGACCGACCCGGTTACAGGGGAAAAATTTGAGGTAAAACCGGCCGGAAACGGCTCTGTTGTCATAATAAATAAGATCGACGTTTTTGCAATAGTGCAGATAGAAAAAGCGTAAATAAGCAGAACCGCCCGCACGTAAGTTCGTGCGGGCGGAGACTTTTTTACAAAAAATAAGGTTAGGCCGCAGCAGCGACGGCAGCGACTTTTTTATATGCCTAATTTAAAACCAGACAAGTGTGGAATTAAAAGCCCCCAAGGCGGTCTTTAATGACAAAAAAGATATTTGGTGCGCAAAAAGAGATGAAATTCGAGTTGCCCTGGCGCGGAGTGAAAACGGCAAAAAACGGACTCACGGTGCGTCGCGCAACCTGTTCCTGAGTTTCATTTCAGCGTCTGTTTCAGGTATTCTATTACCGCCGAGGCGAGCAGGTCGTGACCTGACTGATCGGGATGCACCCCGTCCTTCATTATCATTTTAATCAGCGCAGGGCTGTCGGAGTCAAAGCCGTATTTATTTACGTCAACGGTCCGGATTCCGTACCCGGAACAGACCTCGCTGATCGCCCGTCTGTATTCGGCAAGGGAGTGTCCCGCGCCGTTTTTGTCCATATCATGCCTTCCGAGGGGCAGTAGCCAGAAAACGAGCGAGAAGGGGTATTTTTTCCTTATTTCCGAGCATACCGCGCGTACCGCACCGCGGAAGGTAATGTCACAGTTATCGGAAACGCTGCCGAGCGGGACGTCCGTTCCGAAATCGTTTGTACCGACGGCGATGAAGATAAAATCCTGGCTGCCTTCAATTCTGCCGCAGCGGAGGCAGAGAGCCTCGTCACTCATCACATGTGAGGCGCGGCTGGCGGATATGCCGGAAACCGAGTAGTTAGTCACTTTTGCGCCGAGATATCTGCCGACAGTCGCGTGCCATGGCCTGGCGACTACCGAATCCGGCGAGCTGTCGTCAGGGCCGGTGAATTTTCCGCATGAAATGGAATCGCCGTAAACGGCAACGGAACTTATCATTTAGCCCTCCCTCATTCTCTTATTCCGAAAACGGAAAAATCCGTGACGGCCGGGTATACGCCATGAGGGTGTCCAGTGACGGTCAGGCGGACGGCAGAGGTGCGGGTTTCCGGAAATTGTCTGAAATCTACCTTCAGATCGTCTCTGTTTCCGGTCGCGTCGACAACGGAATGCCAGACGGGATTGCAGAGTTCTGAGGCGCATTCTATCTTATAGCGGAACGGACCGCGCAGAGCGCCTTTTCTGCTGTCGAGGCCTACGTCATACCATATTATCCGCGCGGCGCTGATGATGTACTGCGCCTGAAGATTTACCGTGAGACAGGGGGCGGGATCATCGTGCTCGGGCTCCCAGAAGGTCAGCAGGCTTTCGTCGAGGGCGTACATGGGTTCGCGCCCGTATATGTGCGAGCTTGCGCGCGACATGGTGCGCTGTCTGGCGGTCAGAGAGAAGAGACCGGGACTGTTTGATAGCACCGGGTCTGACGCCTGACCCGGCGCGAACTGCGGGGAATCGGTAATTCCGTGCGGGGCGTACAGCTCGCCGTCTCCGTTCACGGCTATAAGATCCATGCCGACGAGCCTTTCGAATGCGTGCGTGATGTTTGCGGACATTGTGTAAAAGGCCCAGAGAGTACCGTTCGGCCCCTCGGTTATGCTGCCGTGACCAGCGCCGCTTACTAGCCTGGAACGGCTCTCGGTCACAGGATTGTTTTTCTGCAGCTTAAAGCCCGAGAGAGGGCACTCGTCCGAATAATACGCCGCCATGCAGTAATTTGTGAACTGCGTGCCCGCAGACGAGTATATGAGGTAATATCTGCCGTTTCTCTTCAGCATCCACTGACCCTCGATCCATCCGAAGCGGGCGTCCTGCCTT
Organism: Clostridia bacterium; assembly: GCA_017618795.1. GTDB lineage: Bacteria > Bacillota > Clostridia > Oscillospirales > CAG-272 > Colimorpha_A. The sequence continues at coordinate 4,848 of JAFZTO010000173.1, forward strand.
TTTTCCCCGAAGCGTTCCCACGGGTTGGCCGGGTCGAATTCGAAAAGGATTTCCGGTCCGTTAATTATGCGGCGCGGATCGTCCCCGTCAAGCTCCATCCCCATAGTTCCGGTGGTGAACGGGCTGCCCGGTCCGTCCCTGCGCATGGTGAACGCGTACATGTACAGTCTCCCGTCGTCGTCGGCGAACAGGCACGGATCGGTAGGGCGGAAAAGGCTTCCGTCCGGCATTATGAAGTCTCCGAGATACTTAAATTCCCCGAGCGGGGTGTCCGATACGTACAGACCGTTGCTGTGAGAGGTCATGTAATATTTGTTTCGGAAAAATACCACATCCGGGCTGTACTTCATGTCGTACGGCTCGGTGCGCACGTGCTTCCACGTGCGGAAATCGTCGGATACCCACGCCATGCCGTAGCTCGGGTACATATACCATTTCCCGTCAAAATACCTAACCGACGGATCGGACACGGAGCGGTATTCCCTTTCCGATTCGCCCGTAAATTCCTCCATCGCCTCCCATCCGTCGCTCCCGAGCGGGATGGACGGCAGCGAAAGCGGATTGCAGTAAAGCAGTTTTCCTGTATCCATGCTTTGCCTCCTTGAAAACGGAGAGTTCTCTCCGCGCTGGAAATATTATACCGCTTATTTTTGTCCGTGTCAATAAAAGCGGGCAAAAACGGCGGCAACAAAACGCGATTTGTTGCCGTAAGGCGTAAAATAAAACCGTTTTTTGCTCTTTCGCTTGCTTTTTAACCTGCGGTGTGGTATAATATTACAAGTTTTTCCGGAGTGAAAGGAAAAGTGAAATGACTATAGTTACAGACTGGAACGGGTATAAGAAGGTTAATTTTCTGACCGGAGGGAGGGAAGGCTTTATAGTCTGCCCCGAAAATCCTCTTCCCGGCAATCCGTGGGCGTGGAGAACGGAGTTTTTTGAATCGTTCAATTACGCTGACCTTCAGCTGATAAAAAAAGGGTGGCACCTCGCGTATCACTGCGTGAGCGACATGTACGGCTGTCCCGAATCGGTGAGTATGCTGAAGGAATTTTACGATGAGTGTACGGCTTCGTTCGGGCTGAACCGGAAACCGGTCATAATAGGACTGAGCCGCGGCGGACTTTACGCCGTCAATTTCGCGCTTGAATATCCGGAATGCTGCGGACTGCTGTACCTTGACGCGCCGGTGCTTGACATTCGCTCGTGGCCCGGAGGGCTGGGAAAGGGCGTCGGTTCACCGGAGTGCTGGGAGCAGTGCAAGGAGCGGTATCGTCTTACCGACGAACAGGCGCTTGTTTTTGACCGCAACCCGCTCGACAGGGCACAGGAGGTCGCAGGGCTCGGCATACCGATACTGCTCGTGTGCGGGGCCAAGGACAGGATAGTGCCGTATCCGGAGAACGGCGAGCCGTTTTACGCGGCTGTGAAGGAGGCCGGAGGGGACATTGAGCAGATAGTCAAGCCCGATTGCGACCACCATCCGCATTCGCTCGAAGATCCCGAGCCGATAACGGATTTCATTGAAAAAAAGCTTGGATTCAGGCAATAAGATATCCCCGAAGGGGACAAAAGGAGACTTAAAAATGTTTGTACCGACACCACCGATGGGTTATAACACCTGGAATACGTTCGGCGAGGAAATAAGCGACTCGCTGATAAGAGAAACCGCAGACGCGATGGTCGACAACGGCCTGCTTGACGCGGGTTATAAATACCTTGTCATAGATGACTGCTGGTCAGAGCGCAGCCGCGATCCCGCGACCGACAGACTGGTTCCCGATCATGTAAAATTTCCGTACGGAATGAAGTCCGTAGCCGATTACGTTCATTCGAAGGGCCTGAAATTCGGTATGTACTCCTGCGACGGCGTGCGGACCTGCGCGGACTATCCCGGCTCGTTCGGACACGAATTTCTCGACGCGCGCACGTTTGCGGAATTCGGTGTCGACTTTCTCAAATACGACAACTGCTACAAGCCCGAAAGCGTTCCCGGCTACATGCTGTACAGAAAAATGGGAATAGCCCTTGAAAACTGCGGCCGCGAGATACTTTTTTCCGCCTGCAACTGGGGATGTGATGACGTTCACAGATGGATACGTTCCACCGGCGCGTCCATGTACCGTTCAACGGGCGACATTAATGATAATTTCAAATCCATGACCGAAATCGCACTGTCGCAGATAGACAATTACTGCTATTCGGCTCCCGGCTGCTTCAACGACATAGACATGATGGTGGCGGGGATGTTCGGCAGCGGCAACGTGGCGAGGGGAGAGGTCTGCACGCTCACTGATTACGAGACGCATTTCGCGCTCTGGTGCCTGCTCGGCGCTCCGCTCATGATAGGCTGCGACGTAAGGTCCATGAAGCCGGAGATAAGAGACCTCCTTACGAACAGGGAGCTTATAGCCATAAATCAGGATATCGAGGTGCGCCCGGCGTACAGGATAGACAATGTGTGGTCTGACAAATCGCTGGTGCTGTTCAGACACCTCTCGGGCGGCGAATACGCGCTCGGAATGTTCAACCTTACCGATGGACCGCACGGAATGTACGTGACCACAAACGACGTGGGACTCGACAGCCATTCCGGCCTTGCGCTTCAATGCAGGGACGTAATCTCGGGGGAGGAATTCCGCCCCGAAAAGGACTATTTCAGGGTAAACGACGTGCCGGCGCACGGCTGCCGTATATTCAGATGCCGTTTTGTAAAAGCTTAAGAAAACATACCGGGACGGGTTTTTCCTGTCCCGCGTTAGGTTACGGGACAGTTACGGAGGAGACGTATGAGACGGGACGAACGGGCGGTGAAAGGAGCCGCGGAAATATATGACATTCTCTCGAGATGCGACACCATCCGCGTCGGAATGAACGGCGGGGAGTATCCGTACGTCGTGCCGATGACATTCGGGGCCGAACTCGACGGCGAAAAGATAACGGTGTACTTTCACTGCGCCGGTCAGGGAAGAAAATGGGACATACTTGCATCAGATCCGCGCGTGTGCGTTGAAGCAGACCTGTATTACAGGGTCGAGGAACTTGACGGCGGAGAGGTCACGGCAAGATACGAAAGCGTGATCGGCACGGGGAAGGCACGCCGCCTGACCGGACAGGCCGAAAAGGTTGCGGCGCTGAAGGTCATTCTCGCGCATTACAGAGAGAGCGGTTTCCCGGTGACGAGCTGCAAAGGTCTGTCAAGGGTCGAGGTTTTCAAAGTGACGCTTGACGAAGTCAGCGGGAAACGCAATATGTGACGGAAGGAAAACATGGACAATTTATACAGTACTGAAAGCACAGTGCTTCCGAGCATGTGCGACTTTTCGGGCAGACTGGGAGAAGCGAACATACTCGACATGTTCATGGACATAGCGGCTCTGCACGCCGAAAAGCTTGGATGCGGACAGGGAAGTATGATAATGGACGGGAAGTTCTGGCTCACGCTTAAGACCCGCGTCACGTTTTACCGTCTTCCGGCGATGAACGAGAAAATTACGGTTTCGACGTGGCCGGATCCTCCGGAGCGCATTTTCTGCATCCGCAACTACCGCATAAGCCGGGGGAACGAAACGCTTGCGCTCGGTAAGACACAGTGGGCGGTGCTCAACCGCAAAACGGGAAGGCTTGACAGGACGTCGGACGTCTATCCGGAGGGCGTGGAATACATCGATCACGGAGGCGACAGAGAGCCTTTTGAGACGGTGACCGACAATATGTTCGGTTCTGAGCCGTTTGCGGAATATACGGTAAAATCTACCGATATTGACATCGGCGGGCACATGAACAACGTCGCCTATTTCCGGGCTTTTCAGGGGCTGCTCACGACGAAGGAGAGACGAAAAAAGCCGCTCCGCTCTCTTGAGATACAGTTCAGAAATCAGTGCTTCGAGGGCGAAACATTGTTATTTTCAAAAACAGAGGCGGACGGGAAGACGTTTGTCCGTGCGTATACAGGAGATAAAACCGCTGTTTATATAGTAACGGATACAGAATAAACGGCGGGAAAGGAGTTTTAACAAATGAAACTTGCCACGACGACGGAAGATTTCTGCGATTATGCCTTCAGTCCCGCGCATGCGGTGGAACTTGTCGGAATGACGCCGTTTAAATACGTGGATCTGACCATTTCGCACGCGTATATGACTGACGAATGGGAAAAAACGGCGGAAGAATGCGGAGAAGCCGCCTCGCGGGCGGGAGTGACGCTTGTTCAGGCTCACGCCGGCGATTTCGGAGCGGACGAGAACGGAAACGCGGCCATGCTGCCGCAGCTTGAACGTGCGATACTGGCCTGCGGAAGACTGGGCATTCCGCAGGTGGTCATACATGCGCAGTGGGATTTCAGCCTGCATTACAGCGGAGGCGATCCCGAGAATATGCGTGCATTCAACAAATACAACCTTTCTCTATACAGACAGCTTTTTCCGGTTATGGAAAAAACGGGCGTATCGGTGCTGGTCGAAAACAGCACCGAGGCCAATCTCGGCGACACCTGTTACTATATGACCGGAAAGGAGCTTGCGGATTTTATTGATTTTGCCGGTCACCCGCTTCTTGCGGCTGTGTGGGATACGGGGCACGCCATCTCCAGACGGAACGATCTGTACGCGGACATAATGTCGCTCGGACATCGTCTGCGGGGTCTTCACGTTCACGACAACCGGGGGAGCGCTGACGAACATCTTCCTCCGCTTATGGGCGCCGGTGATATGGACGCGCTTATGGCCGGGCTTCGCGACGCCGGATACAAGGGGTATTTCACATTCGAGAGCTTTCAGTGTCCCCTTCCCGATTTCTGCCGAACGGCGCGCATAAAGCCGGACGTGTCTCGACCGCTGCTGCTGAGAAAGCTGCCGCTTGATATAAAGCTGCAGACGGAGCAGACGCTGTGGGACATCGGCCGCTTCATGATGGAGCAGTACGGCTTGTGGGAGGAGTGAAAAACAGATAAGAGACCACACGAAAAAATAAAAAAGAACTGTTCGTTTGCCTGAAGCCGAATTCGGGTTTCTGGACAGTTCTTTTTTCTGCGATTATGGCATTCACAGTTCGACCGTGCCGTGCTTTTTGTACCCCTCGCCGTATATTTCGCTTGCGGAGGTGACGACCATGAACGCGGTGTCGTCAAGCTCGCGGACGAGCTTTTTGGCCTTGTGAAGGATTTGCTTTTTCACTACGCAGATGATGATCTTCTTGGGGGCTCCGGTATAGCCGCCCTGGCCGTCTGCGAGCGTCACGCCCACGTCGAGCTTTTCAAGCAGCCCGGAACACAGGATGTCGGAGCGGTTGCTCATTATTATAAGCAGCTTGGCCTCGTCCTTGCCGTAAAGCATCAGGTCTATTATCTTTGCCGTTATGAATATGGTTATTGCGTCGAAGATGGCGTTTTCCACGTCCTTCAGCAGTATCGCGGACACGGCGACTATCATGGCGTCGGTTATAAAGAGCAGGACACCGGTCTTGAGCTGCGGAAAGGGTTTGCGGAGCAGTTTTGCGATTATCTCGGTCCCACCGGTCGAGCCGTCCGACAGCATCATTATGCCGCAGCCGACTCCCATTACGACCGCGCCGGCGATTGAGGCAAGCATTTTGTCCGTGGTCAGCGGCTGGGCGTTGCGCATCAGGTACTTTATCATGTCGATCATAACCGACGAGATCACGGTCGCGTAGATGGTGCGGATGAGAAATTTCCGTCCGAGGAATATAAGCCCGAGTATCAGTATCGGTATGTTGATTATCAGGATAAGCACTCCGGTCGGAAAGCCGAAGAAGTGATTAAGGAGTATTGAAACGCCGCTCACTCCGCCGGGGATTATGACGCAGGGGTCGAGAAACAGCGCGACAGACAGCGCGTATATGACCGCTCCGGCGGTCAGCTTGAGATACGTAAAAAGATATTTTCCGAATTTCTTCATATTTCACCTGTAAAAGTCTGTGACTGCCTCGACTGACCCTGTGCGCGGGAACATGTCGAATGGTCTGACGGATGACATTTCAAAGCCCCCGTTTATGAGTATTCCTGCGTCGCGGGCGAGAGTCTCGGGGTTGCAGGAAACGTACACGATGTGTTTTATAGCGGAGTGCGCCAGCTTTTCGGCAAGGGGAGCTGACAGCCCCTTTCTCGGCGGGTCGACGATCACGCAGTCAAAGCTGTCAAGGTAGCAGTCAAGCGCGTCGGAGCACACAAAACGGGCGTTTGAGACGCCGTTTGTCTTCGCGTTCAGACGCGCGTTCTCCACCGCCTCCGGTACTATTTCAATGCCGGTAATATACGTATTTCTGCGCGCAGAGGCCAGGCATATGCCGATCGAGCCGATGCCGCAGTAAAGGTCGGCGACGTTTGCGGCGTCTTTGGGGACGCGGGATATTACCTCCTCGTACATCATTTCCGCGACGGGGCGGTTGACCTGATAGAAGGATTTCAGCGATATTCCGAAGCGGCAGCCGAGTATGGTGTCGTAAATGATGTCCTGACCGTAAAGAGTCCGCGTTTTCTCGCCGAGCACGACGTTGGTATCATCGGGATTCACGTTAAGCAGGATCGTGGAAATCTGCGGGAAGCGTGTGACGATTTCCTCTACCGTTTTCTTTTCATCCGGCAGCGAATCATACGGGGATACGAGGCAGAGCATTACGGTCTCTCCTCCGCGGATGAAGATATGCCGCAGCCCGGGCAGATTCAGTCCGCTGACAAATGCCGCTATCTCGCTGAAAACAGCGGGAGACAGAAGACATCTGCTGAAAGGGATTATCTCATGCGAATGGCGGGCGTAAAAACCGTAGCCTGAGTCGGACACGGGTATCTGGGCCTTGTTGCGGTAGCCTTCGCGCCGCCCGTCGGTGGCGACGGGCAGTATCGCGGGCGTCAGGACGTGTTTGCGGAAGGCTCCGGCGAGAAAACCGCGTTTGAGCTCGAGCTCGTATTCGCGCTTGAGGTGTCCGAGCGCGCATCCGCCGCATCTTCGCACGTTGCACAGGTCCGTCTGGCGGTAACGTGAAGGATTCATGATTTCCTCCGTTCTGCCGACGAGGTAGTCCTTTGCCGTCTTGATAATTTTCACCTTCATGATGTCTCCGGTCACGCCGCCGTCGACGAAGACGGTCATGCCGTCCGAGTGAGCCACGCCGTAGCCGAGGCCGGTCACGTCGGTGATTTTCACGGTCGTAAAGTCGTTTTTCTTCATTCGGTTTTAAACACGGTAAATTCCCTGTACAGGGCGGTGTATTTTATGCTGAAGCCGTCCATAATCTCATCAACCATGGCGTTGAACTGCTTTGCGAGATACTTTTCCTCCACGGATTTGTAGTTGCTGTCAAGATACGACTGTTCCGGCTCGAATTTTTTAATGATGAAATAGCCGATGTCGGTGTCGATGACGGGGCTTATCTGACCGGTTTCCATTTCCGCAACCGCCTCCTCCACGTCAGGGATTATCTGCCCTTTTATGAAGTAGTAGCCGTCGTCGACGAGAGCGTCCATGTTGGCGTCGTCGTTATACTGCCGTATAAGCTCCTCGAATTCCTCCCGATCTGTCAGCGTGGCGACAGTGCGGGCGATGTCCAGCGCATCCTCCCTATCTTTTGAGACCATTACGTACTTTATGCGGCCGAAGTCCTCGGAGAATGATTTTTTCACGTCGTCCCCCGAGCATGGGACGATTCCGTTGCCGATGTCGGTGACGTAACTGTATACTTTGCCCCAGAGCACCTCGAAGGACTGTACGTACTCGAGCGTGTATTCGGTCATGTAATTGCTCTTAAGCGATTCGGCATAGTCTGATTCAGGGTCGTTTTTCAGCGCGTCAAGGCGCGATTTTATCAGCTCTTTTTCTTCGGAGGTCAGCTTTACGCCGTGTTTTTTCGCCAGCTGCTCTATCGCCGTGTTGCGGCTCAGCGTCTCGAGTACCATGTCATTCAGTTCGGCCTGCATTACGGGGTCACCGTATATGAGGTCCATGTCGCCGCCGCACAGGTCGCTCCATGTGTTCATGAAGACATAGTAGTAATAGTCCCGGTTTATTTTGGTTGAGCCTATTCTGACGACCGTTCTCGAGTCCTCAGGCTTAGCGCTGATGTCAAGTACCTGTGAGCAGGAGGAGAGCGCGAGGACGAAAACCATCAGAATGGCAGGCAGAATTTTTTTCATATTTCCCTCAAAATGCTCCCGGTTTTCGGCGGGAGCATTTGTTTCAGTTGTCAGTTGTCGTTGTCGGATATTATCTGGTCGCCGATCAGCATACGGTTTGTGTTGCGGATCAGCTTTTCGACCGCCTCGCGCAGGCAGTAGAATTCGCCCCTGCCGTTTACGGTATAGTAGCAGCGGCGCGAGGAATAGGCGTAGAAGACGTACTCGAGCTCCTCGCCGCTGTCCATCGTGACCTTCATGGACATTATTTCCTTCATGTTCTTCTCGTAGCCCTCGTCCGCGTAGTCGTAGAGCTTGATGCCCAGCATGACCTTGTACAGCTGGCGGAAGTTTTTGAGATCGTCGGCGTCGTAGCCGTCGCCCTGTCCGTTCGGACGGACGATGATGGTCTCCTTCTCTCCGTCTAGGGTGAAGAAGGCGTCCACGTCTATCGGGTTGCCCTTGGAGTCGAGCTCGTTCAGCTTTCCCTTTATCTCTATTCTCGCGACGTCGTTTATGTTCTTGTAGAAGACGTAGTCGTCGACGAATTCAAGCAGTCCCCAGTTGACGAACGACGCGTTCGAAACGTTTATGCGCGCGATAAGGTCGTATACGCTCGAGAAGGCGTACATGTTGCCGTCCTCGTCGGGTTCGGAAAACACTATTATGGTTTCGACATC
>JAFZTO010000174.1 GCA_017618795.1 Clostridia bacterium
AGTCCGCAGGACTTCAATCCAAGCTGCAGAAAATCTCACGCGGCGGCTTCCACCATCATGCAAACATAACCGCAGGTCACGTTGCAGACGCTATCAAAGAAGCGCTCGAAAAATATCTCGGCTACACGTATATCGACATTCAGTAAAACCATGCAGGGGGAGGCTCCCGCCTCCCCGCTCATTTTTGAAAGGAAACATTTTTATGGCAATCATCACCGAAAGAAAAGCATCCCTCAAGGTATTTGAAAAAGCAATCGAAAGAGGAACGAGCATAGGAATTTTCTGCACCGCAAGCTACTGGAACACCGAGGCGATACTTATGGCGGCGCAGGCGATCGCGGAAAAATATTCAATCGAACAGGTTCCCGTTGTCGTGGCGACCACATTCACATACCCTCACATGCCGCAGTGCAAGAGATTTCTGTATTCAAAAAACGAAAAAGCCGGTATTCTCTCGCACTTTGCTCACCTAAACGTCATCGCGGGAAGCAAATATTCCGATTATCCGAACGTCGCCGTTTTACCGCACCTCGATCACGCGAATCCTATTCGCGACAGATGGGCTCTTACCAGCGCGATACAGTATTTTTCGAGCGTCATGTTCGACGCGCAGGAGTTCCCGTTTGAAGAAAACATGAAAATGACGGCCGAGTACGTCAAAAACTACGGAAAGGACGTACTAGTCGAAGGCATACTTGAATCCCTGAACGTCTCCGACGGCGCTGTCGCTTCGCATATCGACAACTACTGCGAAAACGGAGCAAGATACGTGAAGACCACCGGTGTTGACTTTGCCGTCGCCGATCTAGGAACAGAGCAGCAGTCCACCTCAGTCGGTCACGCAAGATATGACAAGCAGAGAGCGCGCGACCTGACGGCCGCGCTAGGAAGAAAAATGCTTGTACTCCACGGCACCTCCTGCCTGAAAAACGAGCAGACGAGAGGACTTGCTTCAGACGGAGTGGTCAGAGTCAACATGTGGACCAGAATTGCGAGAGAAGCGGGACAGTACGCGGCAGATAATCTCGTCGCCCGTATGGACAAAATGAAGCAGGGCGATTTCAACGCTACCGAGTCAAACGCCTATATACGTGACAACACCGAAAAAGCAGCCGAAATTATGGTAGAAATGATGGAACTGTTCGGCTACGCCAATCTTGCCGACTGATCTGATATGTACAAGGTAAAAATGCATGTTTCACCGGCCTTCACGGTCGGGCAAACCGATCCGAAAATCTTCGGGTCGTTTATAGAGCATATCGGCCGCGCCGTCTACGGCGGAGTATATGAGCCGACGCATCCCGCCGCGGACGAGCACGGCTTCCGCAACGACGTCAGCGAGTTGATCAAAGAAATGAACGTACCTATCATCCGGTATCCGGGCGGGAACTTCGTTTCGGGATACAACTGGGAAGACGGAATAGGCCCGAAGGAATCACGGCCCCGCCGCGCCGATCTCGCATGGAAAACAGTCGAAACCAATCAGTGCGGAACCGACGATTTTTCCGCATACTGCGAGAGAATAGGCTCCGAGGTTCTGATGACCGTAAATCTCGGAACGGCGGGAGCCTCGGACGCCAAAAACCTCGTCGAATACTGCAACCTTCCGCGGGGAACGTACTACAGCGACCTTCGGTGCAAAAACGGCCGGGAAAAGCCGTACGGCATCAAATACTGGTGCCTCGGCAACGAGATGGACGGAGAATGGCAGATAGGGCACAAGGAAGCTCACGAATACGGCCGTCTCGCCCACGAAACCTCCAAAATGATGAAACAGGTCGACCCGTCCATTCAGACGGTGCTCTGCGGAAGCTCTTCTCCCGATATGAAAACTTTCGGCGAATGGGAACGTGAAGTGCTGAAGACAGCCTACGACAGCGTGGACATGATTTCGCTTCACAGATATTACTGCAACCGCTCGCTCGCAACGTCCGAGTTTGTAGCCTGCCCGCTCGACGCTGAGAAATTCATTCGCGACGTTATCGCCTTCTGCGACGCGGAAAAGGCGATCAGGCGCTCTAAAAAGACCATAATGCTCTCATTCGACGAGTGGAACGTGTGGAACCATACAAACGATCTGCCCGTAAAGGAATGGTCGGTCGCTCCTCCGATTTTAGAGGAAAGCTACAACGTGGAGGACGCGCTGCTGGTCGGAGGATTTCTCATAACGCTTCTGCGCCACTGCGACAGAGTCAAAATAGCCTGCCTTGCGCAGCTTGTGAACGTCATTGCGCCCATTATGACCGAAAACGGGGGCGGAGCGTGGAGACAGACCATTTTCTATCCGTTTGCCGAGTGCTCCAACAACGGGCGCGGAACCGTTTACGACGTCAGAATAGACACCCCCGCATACGGCACGCGCTTCGGCGAGGCGAAATATACCGACGGGATCGCTGTCAGGAACGACCGCGGTGAGACCGTGATCTTTGCCGTCAACCGTTCTCTTGACGAAGAAGCGGAGTTTTCCTGCGATTTAGGCGGAATTGCCGATGGAGAGCTTGCCGTGCACACTGTTCTGACCGGAAATCCGAAAGACTGCAACAGCATGGAGAATCCGGACAACGTAAAACCCTTTACGCGCAACGGAGCCGTTGTTGACGACGGCGTTCTGAACA
>JAFZTO010000175.1 GCA_017618795.1 Clostridia bacterium
GCCCGACCGCCCGCGCAGCTGGTTGTCGATGCGGCGGCTTTCGTGTCTTTCGGTACCGACGATGAACAGGCCGCCCGCGGCCTTTATCTTCTCGGCCTCGGGAGCAATTTCCGCTTTGTATTTTTCGAAGAGCTGACGGAAGACCTTCCGCGCTTCAAGTACCTCGTCGGACACGGAAACGGATGAGCCGATCGCAAGTCCCACGACGTCCTCGTCGTATCCCTGGCGGAGCATTTCCTGCCTTGCCATGAATTCCGGGTTGCCGCCCAGCATGATGTCGGTTCCGCGTCCCGCCATGTTGGTGGAAATGGTGACGTTGCCGAGCCGTCCGGCAGAGGCGACTATCTCCGCCTCCTTTTCATGGTATTTGGCGTTTAGGACGGTATGCTTAATGCCTTCACGTTTAAGCAGTTTTGAAAGCTCTTCCGACTTTTCTATGGAGACTGTGCCGACCAGCACCGGCTGCCCCTTTTCGTGACATTCGAGTATCTGACGTATGATTGCTCTGTTTTTGCCCGCGTGATTGCGGTAAACGACGTCGGGATGGTCAATCCTTATCATAGGCATGTTGGTTGGTATTTCCACAACGTCCAGATTGTAGATCTCGCGGAATTCGTTCTCCTCCGTAAGAGCGGTTCCCGTCATGCCGGAAAGCTTCTCGTACATGCGGAAGTAATTCTGGAAGGTGATAGTGGCAAGCGTCTTGTTTTCCTTTTCGATCTTGACGTGCTCCTTTGCCTCGATGGCCTGATGCAGTCCGTCCGAATAGCGGCGGCCGAACATCATTCTGCCGGTGAAGCTGTCGATAATGATGATCTGCCCGTCCTTGTCGACATAGTCGACGTCCTTCGTCATTATGCCGTGAGCCTTTATAGCCTGATTGATGTGATGGGACAGCGTCGAGTTTTCTGGATCGGAGAGGTTGTCTACGCCGAAAAAGGCCTCGGCCTTCCTTACGCCTCTTTCCGTGAGTGTGACGTTGCGCGCCTTCTCGTCGACGATGTATTCGTATTCGAGGGTGTCGGTCTCTTCCTTGCTGTCCTGCTCCTTGACCTTCAGCATGCGGAGCGTGCGCACGAAAGCGTCGGCGCGGTCGTACATTTCGGTGCTTTCCTCGCCCTCGCCGGATATGATGAGCGGAGTGCGCGCTTCGTCGATGAGAATCGAGTCGACCTCGTCAACTATCGCGTAGGCGTGTCCGCGCTGGGCGAGCTGCTCCTTGTACAGAACCATGTTGTCGCGCAGGTAGTCGAAGCCGAATTCGTTGTTGGTGCCGTAGGTTATGTCGCAGTTGTAGGCGTGCTGCTTCTCCTCCTTGGTCTGACCGTGGCAGATAATGCCTGTGGTGAGACCGAGAAAGCCGTATACGCGACCCATTTCCTCGGCACCCAGACGCGCGAGATATTCGTTCACCGTTACGATGTGAACTCCCCTTCCGGAAAGAGCGTTGAGGTACGCGGGAAGCGTGGCGACAAGCGTTTTTCCTTCGCCGGTTTTCATTTCGGCGATGCGTCCCTGATGCAGGATGATTCCACCCATCAGCTGAACGCGGAAAGGCCTTTTCCCAAGCACTCTGTCTGCCGCTTCGCGGACAGCCGCAAAGGCGTCCGGAAGTATGTCATCGAGAGTTTCGCCCTCCTCCAACCTTTTTTTGAACTGAGGGGTGACGTTTCTGAGTTCCCCGTCGCTCATGGCTCTGTATCTCTCGGCGAGCCTCTCTATCTTATCGACTACAGGCGTTATTTTTTTGATCTGATGACTGCTGTACGTTCCGAAAATAGAAGTTAAAAATCCCATATATCTTTCCTTTTTTATGAAGATCCCGCCGGAATAACCGTTGGGGCTATAATTTCTCAACTATATATTATACTACATTATCCGCCAGAAAGGAATAACAATTTGTAAATTTTTGCCGTTCTGACGAAAATAAATGCTGTTTTTCGCTTCGCTTATTGACAAAAGCGGGAAAATGAGTTATAATTATAAACCTGTAAAGAGGTCTAACAATGAAAAAATATGTTGAAATGACAAAAAGCGAGCTTCAAGAACTGCTCGCATCATATAAAACGGTTTACAGGGAATACCAGCAGATGGAGCTCAAGCTGGATATGTCGAGGGGAAAACCGTCGGTTGAGCAGCTTGATCTGTCCATGGGCATGATGGATATTCTGAGTTCGAATGACGATCTGCGCTGCGACGACGGAACAGACTGCCGCAACTACGGCGTGCTTGACGGCATTGACGAGGCAAAAAGGCTTCTCGGCGATATGATAGAGGTCCCGCCGGAAAACATCATAATATACGGCAATTCCAGCCTTAACGTGATGTACGACACGATATCAAGGTGCTACACGCACGGAGTTCTGGGCGGCACGCCGTGGAGCAGGCTCGACAAGGTTAAATTCCTTTGTCCCGTACCGGGATACGACAGGCATTTCCGCATAACAGAATATTTCGGAATAGAAATGATAAACGTCCCCATGACGCCTGAAGGCCCCGATATGGATATGGTAGAGGAGCTTGTGTCGGATGACGAGAGTATAAAGGGAATATGGTGCGTGCCGAAGTACAGCAATCCGCAGGGATATTCGTATTCGGATGAGACGGTAAGGCGTCTGGCTGCTCTCAAACCCAGAGCCAGGGATTTCAGGCTTTACTGGGACAACGCATATTCGGTGCATCATCTTTACGGAGACGACTGTGACGTAATCCTTGAAATACTCGACGAGTGCCGGAAAGCGGGGAATCCGGACCTTGCTTATAAATTTGTCTCGACGTCAAAAATTTCCTTCCCGGGTTCCGGCATAGCCGCCATAGCCTCTTCGCTGAACAATCTCGACGATATCAGAAAGCAGCTTAAGGTGCAGACGATAGGGCACGACAAGGTCAACCAGCTGAGGCACGTCCGTTTTTTCAAAAATCTCGACGGAATAACCGAGCACATGAAAAAACACGCCGAGATACTGCGCCCAAAGTTCGAGGCTGTGGACGAGATACTTACAAGGGAGCTCGGCGGTCTCGGCATCGGCACGTGGACAAGGCCCAAGGGCGGTTACTTCATTTCATTCGACTCTCTTGACGGATGCGCGACGGAAATAGTGTCGAGGTGCAAAAAGGCCGGCGTAAAAACCACCGAGGCCGGCGCCACATATCCCTACGGCGTTGACCCGCACGACAGCAACATTCGTATCGCGCCGACATATCCTCCGATCAGCGATCTGAAAGTGGCGATAGAGCTGTTTTCACTGTGCGTAAAAATAGTGAGCATACAGAAGCTGCTGTCGCGCTGAGCGCCTGCTTTTATACAGGCACACATGGTGCCCGGATACGCAGAATAAAAAATCCCGGACGGGATTTTTTATTATATTGCCGGATTGTTCGCCGTTTCTGTTGAATATTTTCCGAAAATGTGATATAATTATGTAATAAACGATAAAACGGGATTCTAGAACATGAAGAAAATTATTGTTCCGCTGCTTGTCGCCGTTGTGCTGTCGACATGCGGCTGCGCCGGCAAAAACGGGAAAAACGAACTGCCGGACGTTATGACCCACGCGATAAACGAAGACGAAAAGGTCGTGTCGAGCATAACAATTTCCGGCTTTAATATAAGCGTCTATAAGACCTACGCGGCGGTCGACGGCTACAGCGGAGACGTGACCGACGTGACCGTGCCCTCGTCTGCGGCCGGTATACCCGTGCGTGTAATTTCCGAAGCGGCCTTCAGAGACGACGCGAAAATAAAGAAAATCACCATGCCGCCGACGCTTTTCAGAATCGAAAGATATGCGTTCAGCGGCTGCAGCTCGCTTGACACCGTCGTGCTGAACGACGGCCTTGAGGTTGTGGGCGACTGGGCATTCTACCAGAGCGCGGTGAGGGTCTGCGATCTTCCCGGGTCCGTCTCGGTTCTCGGCAAGTACTGTTTCTTCGGCACCAATCTGGAGAGGGTTGATATTCCAGCAAATCTTTCAAAAGCGGGCAAATACTGCTTCTACGGCTGCGGGAAAATAACCGAAATCGTTTTTTCCGAGCGTTTCAGTGAAATATCCGAACGTATGTTTTACAACTGCACCGGCCTTACGGAAATAGTGATACCGAAAACGGTTAAAGCGATTGGTTCGTACGCGTTTTCCGGCTGCACCGGGCTGTCTTCAATAGTGATTCCACCGGAAACTGAAAAAATTGACGAAGGAGTTTTCTTCGGCTGCACGGCGCTTACGATCTACACGCCTGAAGGGTCCGCTGCCGCAAAGAACGCCGAGCGAAACAAATACAGGTGGGAGGCCTGCGACTACGATGCTTATGTCACGGGGCAGCAGGGCTCCTGAGCTGCTTTCTCCGGCCGGGAATTACGAAAAAATGGTGTCGGCCCTGCGCTTCGGCGCCGACGCCTGCTATCTTGCAGGCAAGGGTTTCGGTATGCGGTCCTCCGCCGGCAATTTCACAGAGGAGGAACTTTCGGAGGCGGTCGGTTACGCTCATTCGCTCGGAAAAAAGATATACGTAACGGTAAACACTCTCCCGCACGGAGACGAATACGGCGCTCTCGGAAAGTATATTGCTTATCTTTACGATATTTCCGTCGACGGGATAATCGTCGCCGATCTAGGCGTCATGGCTCTGGCGAAAAGCATTGCTCCGGAGCTTCCGATCCACGTTTCGACTCAGACAAGCGTCGTGTCGGCCAGGGCGGCGGAGGAATATCTCCGGCTGGGCGCGAAAAGAGTTGTGCTTGCGCGCGAGCTGACGCTTGAGGAGATAAAAAAACTGAGCGGGGATACCTCGAAGGAACTCGAGCTGGAATCGTTTGTTCACGGCTCGATGTGCGTGTCATGGTCGGGAAGATGTCTGCTTTCAAATTATTTCACGGGCCGCGACGCCAACAGAGGGCAGTGCACGCAGCCGTGCCGGTGGAATTACAGAGCGGTGTATATCGAGGAGGAAAAGCGTCCCGGCGAGATGATTCCCCTCGAGGAGAACGAATACGGGACTTTCGTCATGTCGTCAAAAGACATGTGCATGATAGAGCACGTTCCGGAACTCATAGACGCCGGAATCAACAGTTTCAAGATAGAAGGCCGCATGAAGAGCGCGTACTACACGGCGGTGACCGCCAACGTATACCGCATGGCGATCGACAGCTTCATGTCCGGTTCATACAGTTACAATTCGGAGTGGTTGCGCGAACTTGAAAGTGTCAGTCACAGGGAATACTGCACGGGCTTCTATTTCGGACGTCCGGAGGACGGAGCGAACACCGTGACCGCCCCGGGGTACGTGCGCGACAAGACCTACGTCGGCCCGGTTCTGAAATACGAGGGCGGCAGGGTATACGTCAGGCAGAGCAACAAGATATCCGAAGGGGAGGCCGCCGAGATAATAACTCCCGGCCGGACGGGGCGAAGCATAAAGGTCTGCGACATGCGCGACGAGCAGGGCAATCCAGTGGATTCGGCCCCGCATCCCGGAATGGTATTCAGTTTCCCGCTTGCATTCGAGGCAAGGCCGGGGGATATGATCAGAAAATAATACAGAGCAAGAGGTTAGATATGAAAATTGCGGTTCTCGCGGGCGGTTGCAGCCCGGAGCGCGACGTGTCGCTGGTTTCAGGCGGTCTTATAGCGGCCGCCCTTCGCAGAAAGGGGCACAGGGTTGCCCTGGCCGACATTTATCTCGGGATCGAAGACACGGCGGACGTGGAATCCCTTTTTACCGATAACGACAGCTTCAGATGGGAAATAGGCGACAGGGAACCCGATCTCAAATCCCTGAAGGAAAAGAGCGGAAACGGAGATGCTCTTGTCGGGAAAAACGTGATAAAACTCTGCCGCGCGGCGGACGTCGTGTTCATCGGTCTGCACGGAGGGATGGGCGAGAACGGCCAGGTACAGGCGCTTCTGGACTGTTACGGGATAAGGTACACCGGCACGGGCTACATCGGGTCTCTTCTGGCGATGGACAAGGAAATATCCAAAAGCATGATGAGGCAGGCGGGGGTGAAGGTTCCGGACGGCATAACCGCATATCCGGGCACAGGAGTCGCGGAGATCGAAAGAAGAGTCGGATATCCGTGCGTCATAAAGCCCTGCTCGTGCGGTTCGTCAGTCGGAGTATCGATCGCGAAGGACAGGGAAGAACTTGAGAAAGGTCTTGCTTTTGCTTTTGAATACGAGAACAGGGTGCTTGTCGAGAAGAAGATTTCGGGGCGCGAGATGACGGCCGGCATTTTGTGCGGAAGTCCGCTCCCGCCCGTAGAAATAATCCCGAAACATGGCTTTTACGACTACAGGAACAAGTATCAGGACGGCATGACGGACGAGATATGTCCTCCCGAAATAACCGACGAGGAATGGCGCGATCTGTCCGAGGAAGCAATCAGAGCCGCCGTTGCTCTGCACATCGACGTGCAGACCTACTGCCGCGTGGATTTTATTCTCACCGATAAAGGCACAGTCTGCCTTGAGGTTAACACTCTTCCGGGAATGACTCCCCTGAGTCTTCTTCCGCGCGAGGCAAAAGCCGTCGGAATAGACTATGACGAGCTGTGCCAGATCATCGTGAACAGCGCATTTGACAAATGAGCGGCACGGCAGCTACGGTAAAAAAATATCTCGATCTGAACGGTATCGAGTACTCCGGCGAACAGGCCGAAAAGCTCGCCGCATATACGGATGCGCTTCTTGAGGCGAATAAATCGTTTAACCTTACGTCCGTAAAAACCGTTGAGGAGGCCGCGCTTCTGCATATTGCGGACTGCGCGGCGGCGGTGCGCTATCTGAGGGCCGGTACTCTTGCCGATGTGGGCTCAGGCGCCGGGCTTCCGGCGTTTGTTATAGCGATAATGCGTCCCGATATTTTCGTGACGGCCATTGACGCGACAGGTAAAAAGTGCGATTTTATCGACGGCACCGCACGTGTACTCGGCCTTGACAATATTTTCGCGCTCTGCGGAAGGGCGGAAGAACTCGGAAGAAAAGCGGAAATGCGCGGGAGATTTGACACATGCACGGCGCGTGCCGTCGCGGAGCTGCGCATATTATGTGAACTCTGTCTTCCTCTTGTGAAAAAAGGAGGACTGTTTGCAGCGATGAAGGGACCGAAGGGAGACGCCGAGATCTCCGGCGCCGGACGGGCGCTGGAACTTCTCGGCGGGCGGGTGACTTCTGCCGATACGTTTGAGCTGAAAGGCGGCGCCGGGCTTCTCAGGTCTGTTATATGCATCGAAAAAAGCGGGAGCACCCCTCCCCGTTATCCCCGACGTTTCGCGGTTATTAAAAAAAATCCGCTCTGATATATGAAAACTGAAAGACCGCTTTTTAAAATCTGCGCAGTTTTCGGCGCGTTTTCGTTCCTGTGCAGCCTGCACGGGCTTGCAAGACAGATATTTTTTTTCTTTTGTGCGGCCTTTTTCGCGTTCTGCCTGATTTACTTTATCGTCAGGCGCGAAAGGGGCTTTTTATGCTGTTTAGGCGCCTCGGCGCTTCTTGCATGCATGATTTCGGTGGGTTATTTCGATTTTTACGTGCGAGGAATCGAGCGTATGGCGGGCGGAAACGCGACTGTGGAATGCCGTGTTACCGAAACGGGAACCGCCAAATCCTTCTTTACCTCCTGCACCGTTAAGGTAACGTCGGTGGACGGCAGAAAGGTATCGTTTAAAGCCAGGCTGGTGTTCGACGGCGAGCTTGACGTGCGTCAGGGAGACGTTTTGTCGGTGAAGAGTACGCTTTCGCCTGTACCCGAAAGCGAAAACGGTTTCAATTCCGGAGATTACTACCGTTCAAAAGGCATTTTGCTGTTTCTCGAGGCGTCCGAAAGCCAGTGCATCGGGAATCGCGTGACCCTGCTGCAGAAGCTTAACGATCTTGCACGGACTGTTTCCGCGCGCTTTGAGGTTTATTGCGGAAGCGATGAGGGCGGCCTTGCCTCGGCGCTGCTGCTGGGATTGAGAGACGAATTGCCCGAGAGGACGGAGAGCGACTTCAGGCGGCTCGGAATCTCACATATTCTTGCCGTTTCAGGCATGCATCTGACCATAATCATAAGCGGGATTGATTTTATTATCCGTCTTTTTACGCGGAAAAAGTACGTGATTATACCGGTTGACATTATCGCAGCTCTGTTTTTCGCGCTAATAACGGGTCTGCATTATTCGGTTTTACGCGCCTCTATAATGATGTGTCTGTATGTGATTGCGCGTGAAACGGGCCGTATGCCCGATTCGCTTACCTCGCTTTCGTTTGCTGCGGCTCTCATAATTCTGTTTTCGCCGTCGGCGGTTACAGACTGCGGATTTTTACTATCATTTGCCGCCGTGCTCGGCCTTGTCGCGATCGGCGGGCTGTTTGTAAAGGAAACGACTGAAAAAAGGCTGAACAGAGCGGGACGGTTTCTGCGCTTTCTGCTTTGTTCGGTATTTGCTTCAATGACCGCAGTTTATTTTACTCTGCCTGTAATGTGGAGATATTTCGGCTCGGTTTCCCTGGCATCTCCGCTTTCAAATCTTATTTTCATTCCTCTAGCGGAGGCGGTGCTTGCCGTCGCGGCGCCCGCTGCGCTGCTTTCCGGGACGGTTCTGATCAGACCCCTTGGTTTCCTGCTCGGGAAGCTCTGCCGCGCCGTTCTTTTGCTTGCCGCGAAAGGCGCGGAGATAACGCCGAAACCCCTCTGCCTTGAATACGCGTTTGTTCCGTTTTGCATTCTTCTTTCCGTTGCGTTCATGTTAGCCGTAATAATCATATGCGAAGGGAAAAAACGCAGGGTACTGCTTTGCTTCCTGCCGCAGATAATGCTGTGCGTAACAATGGCGCTTTGCTACGGCGCTTACGGTCTGATATTCAGGAACAGTTCACCGGTCGCGGTCGCAAACGTAAAGGAGAACGACTTTGTTTCGTTTACATCGGGAGGGAAAACAGTTTTTATCGACGTCTCCGACGGGTCGTATTCAAACTCGAGAAATTCCGCTTCCGCCTGCCTGTCGAAGCTTAAGGACACGGATATAGACGTTCTTGTTTTCACGCATCTTCACACAAAGCATATTTCGCTGTTCGGCAGACTGACGGAACTGTATCACATTGGGACGGTCGTTTTGCCCGATGACGGTGAAAACGGAGTTTACGACGTTATTGCGGACGATGCGCTGAAAAAAGGGATAAGCGTTGCGGCGTACGCGCCTGAGGGAGGCGGGCTGTTTCTTGCGGGTGACGTGACGCTTGGAATCTACCCGTCGCGTGAAGTGAAAAACCGGACTCACGGTACTATCTGTTTTTCGCTGACGACCGGAGAGAGTGCCGCCTTTGTATCGCGAACAGCAACGGGATGTGATGAGCCGGACGCTGAGAACGTCTTTGTCCTTTCGCATGGCGGTACAAATCTTTTGCAGACGGACGTGCCGCAGAGCTGGATTGCGATGAACGCTGAAACGGCCGCAAACGTCGGGCTCGGCACCGTGGTCAACAGCGGCAGGACGCTTGCAGTATATTCTTTCAGATTGAGCAGATAATCGAATTCACAGAAAATGCACCGCGCCTGGTCGCCCGGCGCATTTTTTTCTTTCTGTCCGCATAATGTTTTCATGGATGCGTATAGATTGAAGAAGGCGATTGAAAATGACCGTAAATGAATGCTTTTACATGTAAAAATGATCGTATTGTCAACATATCGGTCAGCTGTTGATTTTGCGTGAATCGTGTAGTATAATATTTCCTGAAAAAGAGCAGAGGAGTCTGATATGAAAAAAATATTAATTGTAATATTACTGATTTTAATGCTACTGCCTTTTGAAGCAGCCGGCGCTGAAGGAAGCGCGAAGGGATGGATGATAAGAAAAATGGAAAATGGTTTTGTTCCGGCGGGCGAAGATGGAATAACGTCTATGCTCGATAACGGCACGTCTGCCTCCGGCAGTACCGCGATATGGAGCGCGCCGCTTGAAGGGAAGCGTTTCAGGCTTTCGTTTGACGTTGTCTGGGGTGCTGAAAACAAAAATGAAGGAGAAAGCGGTTATCTTTCTTCGTTTATGCAGGTCTTTCTAACCGATGCCATTTCTTTTCCGTCGGGATCGCTTGGATATATACCGTCTCCCGGATTTCGAATCGAAACGGGGCACATTCAGGCGGAAAACGTAGGCTCTTTTGTTGAATCTAGAAGCGCTGCTATCGTGGATTTCGGAGGGAAAACGCTCAAAACCATGGAGAAAGCGAGGTTTTTCCTTGAAGCGAAAAACAATTCGCTTACGATATGGGTCGCCGATGGCAGCAGGAAGAGAGGTACTGTATCGTACAGCCTTCGCGACGGCTTTTTTGACGATGAAAGCGTCTTTTATTTGGGAATATCAAATTACGGGGAGATAGATTGCCAGGTGGATAACGTTGTGATATACGATATTTCAGCGGACCCTTACGAGCCGGAATCAAATTCGCTCGACGGTCAGGGCTTTGATTTCAGCGGAGGAAACACGTATATGGTGTCGAGCGTCAGAGTTGCCGATCCTGTTACGGTCGAGTGCTGGCTCAGAATACCGCGGAGCACGTCAAACGGAACGCCGGTCGGATGTATTTTCAGCAACGGATCGGTAGTGATCGAGGGCTCGACAAACGGTTCGATGAGGGCGACCTTTTCCGGCAGGGCTGTTGCGCTTGACGGCATTGACGTGAGAACGGACACGTGGATACACGTTGCGGTCGTGCGGGACGATGCGGCCGGGAAGGTTATTCTGTATCTGAACGGAACACCCGTGCAGGAAGCATCTTTCTCGCCTCCCGCTAGGGATTCCGGAGGGCTGAGCGCCGCCTACGTAGGAAATAACCACCGCATGACAAGAAGTCTGCACGGTGAGATGTCCGACCTTCGTCTCTGGAACTATGCAAGAAGCGCGGAAGAAATACGCGAAAACATGGAAAGGATGGTTTCCCCGGACGCTTCAGGCCTGATTTTAAACCTTCCGCTTGCCAACGCTGAAAATGCGAACGGAACTAAATGCGAGTCGACAAACGGGGAAACAGTGTTTACCGTGAAAAAACGGGTGATTTTCGTTGACAAACCGGTTGCGGAGGATTACGACTACACTATAGCCGTGATTCCGGACACGCAGGTACTGACCGGAGGATATACTGATTTTTCCGCTTTCACAGCGCTCACAAATTACCTGAAGGACAGCAGGGAAAAGGAAAAAATCGCCTTTGCCCTGCACGTCGGGGACGTGATAAACGATCCGGACGACAGACAGTATTCGATGGCAAAGCAGGCGATGAGCGTTCTTGACGGCTTTCTTCCGTACGTGGTGGTTCCGGGTAATCACGACTACGACACGAAATCCGAAACAAAGCGGAACACCTCAATGTTCAACAGGTATTTTCCGCTGAGCTTTTATAAAAACGCGTCCGGCTTCGGCGGCGCGTTTGAAGAGGGAAGGACGGACAACACGTTCTGGCTGTTCGACGCGGGAAGCGAAAAATTTCTTGTTATGGCGCTTGAATTCGGGCCGCGCGATTCGGTGATTGAATGGGCAAACCGCATAACGGAACAGTACGTCGACCGCAGGGTCATTGTCGTCACTCATACGGATGTTCACTACGACGGCGGGATGATAACCGTCACGTCGGAAAACGCGCCCACGAATTACAAGAACGGCGGGTATCTCGACGTTCCGGGCGACCCGCCCAACAACGGCGACGATCTGTGGGAAAAGTACCTTAAGCTCCATGAAAACATTTTCCTCGTCGTTTCGGGCCACATTCTTTCCGACAATATAGTGACTAGAACGGATACAGGTGTAAACGGGAACAAGGTTTATCGA
>JAFZTO010000176.1 GCA_017618795.1 Clostridia bacterium
CGACTCTTCCTTCGTGATACAGCTCGCCGAACAGAGAATACAGGAGCCCGACGGTGCAGTATTTATATCCGTTTTCTTTTTTTTCCAGTTCTGAAACGAGCCTGTCCACAATAAGACGGACGGTCTCCCAGTTTTCATCCGTCGCACCGCAGTAGATGTCTGCGACAGCGTGCCTCCCTTCGGCAAGCAGGCTTGACTCGTCAATCTCGTCAAGGATTTCTGTTTCGAACACTATGCACTTGTACACGCAGTTCACGGGAAGAGCTCCGTGTACTGTTCCGCAGTTGACGAATATTATGTCCCCGCGCGAGGCGGATATCTCCTTTGAACCTATCACCGCCTCGAGATGTCCCTCGGTTATTCTAATTATTTCAAATTCCGGGTGGCGGTGATACGGCATAACGTACCTGCTGTTGCTGCTGTCTATCGTATAGAGCTCGACCGGGAATTTTGGAGTACCCCGGGGTCTCACTTCGTTCAGTTTGTCCTGCTTCATTTTATCAGTAATTCATCCTATGTTCAGATTTTTCTACTGGATGCGAAAATAATCCAATTATATATATATTATACCACAAGCGGAATGCAAAAATCAAGTGTATAATTATTTTTAATAAAAAAACGCTGAAAATGCGTACGGAGGATTATAATGTCACAGAACAGGTATATCGGAGAATATCCGGTAATCGGCATAAGGCCGATAATCGACGCAAGAAGAGGGCCTCTTCAGGTCAGGGAGTCTCTCGAGGAACAGACCATGTGGATGGCGAATGCCGCAAAAGAGATATTCGAAAAGAATATCAGGTATTCGAACGGCGATCCTGTCAGGGTTGTTATAGCCGATACGTCCATAGGCAGAGTTGCCGAGGCCGCGGCCTGCGCTGAGAAGTTCAAAAGGGAAGGTGTTGCAATTACGCTGTCGGTCACGCCGTGCTGGTGCTACGGATCCGAGACCATCGATATGGATCCTCAGACCATAAAGGGCATCTGGGGGTTCAACGCGACGGAAAGGCCGGGCGCCGTGTATCTTGCCTGCGCATTGGCCGCTCACGCTCAGAAGGGGCTTCCTGCGTTCGGCATTTACGGGCATGACGTACAGGACGGCAGCGACAGATTCGTTCCGAAGGACGTTGAGGAGAAACTGATACGGTTCGGCCGCGCCGCTGTGGCGGCCGCAACCATGAGGGGCAAGTCATATCTTCAGATCGGTTCGATATGCATGGGAATAGCAGGCTCTTCGATCAACACTGATTTCATAGAGCAGTATCTTGGAATGCGCGTCGAATCAGTCGACGAGGTCGAGATTATCAGGCGCATGACTGAGGAAATATACGACAAGGCGGAGTTTGAAAAGGCTCTGAAGTGGACAAAAGAAAACTGTCCGGAGGGATTTGACAAAAACCCGGATTTTGTGCGCAAAACGCCGGAGCAGAAGGAAAAAGACTGGGAGTTTGTCGTCAAGATGATGGTCATCATCAAGGATCTGATGAACGGAAACAAAAACCTTCCGGACACCTGCAAGGAGGAGGCCGTTGGGCACAACGCCATAGCGGCGGGCTTCCAGGGCCAGAGGCAATGGACCGATTTCTATCCCAACTGCGACTTCGGCGAGGCGCTCTGCAACACATCGTTCGACTGGAACGGTGCCCGCGAGCCTTATGTTCTGGCAACCGAGAACGATACGCTTAACGGTCTGTCAATGCTTTTCATGAAGCTCCTTACAAACCGCCCGCAGATGTTTGCCGACGTTCGTACCTGCTGGAGCGGCGCGGCAGTCAGACGTGTTGCCGGTTATGATCTCGAGGGGCACGCAAAGGAGGCCGACGGTTTTATTCATCTGATAAATTCCGGCGCATGCTGCCTGGACGCATGCGGAGAACTCAGTGACGAACAGGGTAATCCCGTTATCAAGCCGTGGTACGATGTCACCGAAGAGGATATTGGCAAAATGCTCAGAGCTACAGAGTGGTGTGCGGCTGACAACGGCTACTTCAGGGGGGGCGGCTTCTCATCGAGATTCCTGACAAGAGCGGAGATGCCGGCTACCATGATCAGGCTCAATATAGTAAATGGGATAGGGCCGACGATTCAGATCTGCGAGGGCTGGACCGTCAAACTTCCTGACGATGTATCCGACGTTATCTGGAAGAGAACCGATTACACGTGGCCCTGCACATGGTTCGCTCCGCGATGCGACGGAAAAGAGGGAAGTCCTTTTGCCACGGCATACGATCTTATGAACAACTGGGGAGCTAACCACGGCGCGATCTCGTACGGCCACATCGGCGCCGACGTAATCACTCTCTGCTCCATGCTCAGAATACCGGTTTCGCTCCACAACGTTCCGGATAGCGAAATCTTCCGTCCCGCATGCTGGAGCTCCTTCGGTATGGATAAGGAAGGTCAGGATTACCGCGCATGCGGCAACTACGGACCCATGTACAGGTGAACGATATGCTTAAAGGAATACCGAAAATTATATCGCCTGAGCTTCTTAAAGTCCTCTGCGAAATGGGACACGGCGACAGGCTGTGCATTGGCGACGGGAATTTCCCGGCGGAGAGCGTCGGCAAAAATTCGATCGTAATCAGGGCAGACGGGAACGGGTGCGCGGAAATGCTTGAAGCCGTCCTGAAACTGTTTCCTCTGGACCGGCACGTCGAGAAATCTGTTTTTCTTATGGAACTGACCGAAGGAGACGTCGGAAAGGTCAAAACTCCCATCTGGGACGAGTTCGCCAGAATTGTCTCGGAAGCCGACGACAGAGGAGCAGGAACGATAGGCAGTTTTGAGCGCTTCGAGTTTTACGAAGAGGCAAAAAAATGCTATTGCGTCATCGCTACAGGCGAAAGCGCGCTTTACGGAAACGTGATCATCCAGAAGGGTGTCATTTGAAAATGTCGGGAAGAGAAGACATCTTTTCTTCCCGATTTTTGTCTGACTGTCAAAAAAATATTCCTGTTTAAACCGCAATAACTGTCAGTATAAAGAAAACAGGAGAAAAAATGCTTTTTTTAAAATATTTTTCCGCAAACACTTGAAATTCAGAAAAAAAAGTGGTATAATATAATCTACCCATTTTTGATCAGAGGTGCCTATAATGAAAGCAGGAATTCATCCCGAATACAAGGAAGTCACCGTAAGGTGTGCCTGTGGCGAGGAGTTTGTGACCCGCTCCACTAAGGACAGCATCCGCGTCGAAATTTGTTCAAAGTGCCATCCGTTCTTCACCGGCAAACAGAAGTTTGTCGACGCGGGCGGACGCGTTGATAAGTTTAAAAGACGTCTTGCGGCAGCAGGAAAGTAAGCCGGAGACCGATGTTGTCATTGCAGGACAGGCATTACCGCCTGTCCTTTCCTTTTAAAAACTGATACGGAGATAATATGACAGACTATATAAACGAAAAAAAAGAAACCGAACGGGCAGCGGTAATTTCTGTTCTGCGCAGGGACGGCGACGCCGGTCAGACTGAATCGTCGCTTGACGAGCTTGAAAGACTTGTTGACACGGCGGGGGGAGAAACCGTTGTCAGGATGGTTCAGGCCAGGCAGACACCGGACGTACGGACGTACCTTGGAAAGGGAAAAATCGCCGAACTGCGCGATTTGTGCGTGAACAATCTGATCACGCTAGTCGTCGCGGATACCGAGCTTACTCCTTCGCAGATACGTAATATGGAGGATATTCTGTCGTCAGATACAAACGTACGGGTTATTGACCGAACAATGCTCATTCTCGACATTTTCGCTTTGCACGCAAGAACCGCGGAGGGACGTCTGCAGGTCGAGCTCGCGCAACTTAGGTATACGGCGCCGAGGCTTATCGGAAAAGGTACCGCGCTTTCCCGTCAGGGAGGTTCGAGCGGATCGATAGCCACAAGGGGCCCGGGCGAGAGCAAGCTGGAGACAGACAGACGTGTGATAAAACGAAAAATGAACGCAATCGAAGCGGAGCTTGCAGAGATAGAAAAGCGGCGCGCGACGCAGAGAAAAGCACGGCAGCGTTCGGAAATCTGCAGCGCAGCCATCGTAGGCTATACCAATGCCGGCAAATCCACGCTGCTTAACCGACTGACGGACGCGGGAATACTTGCGGAGGATAAGCTGTTTGCGACGCTCGATCCGACAACAAGGCGTTTCACGCTTCCCGGCGGGGAGGACGTCCTTCTTGTCGATACGGTGGGATTTATCAGAAATCTTCCGCACCATCTTGTCAAGGCGTTCCGATCGACTCTTGACGAAGCGTCGTTTTCGGATATAACGATCATTGTTGCCGACGCGTCCGATCCTGAATGCGAGAGCCAGCTCGGGGTTACAGAAAAACTGCTTGAAGAGCTGGGTGCCTCCGGCAAGCCGACGCTCTGCCTCATGAACAAGTGTGACCGTAACGGCGAAGTGATACCGCATCCTCCCGCCGGAATACCTTCCGAAAATGTTTTCTACGTTTCGGCAGTTACCGGTGAGGGGCTTGACGGGTTTGTCGGAAGACTTGAGGAACTTGTGCACGATGGCTCGGGTTTTGTAACGTTTGAAATTCCGCTGAGCAGGCAGGATGTTGTTGCGGGGCTTTACAGAATGGCGGAAGTGAAGGATATCAGCTATGCCGAAACAATTACTGTCACTGCGCTCTGCGACAGTTACGCGAGAGGTTATTACTCGGAATGGATAAAGAAGTAATAATCACGCTCGCCGGGGACGGATACGCAGAGCTTACCGAAAAAAAATCTGTTTTTATAGGCAACGCGCATCCGGTCACGGACGAAGCCGGGGCTCTTGAATTTATCAGAAGCATAAGAAAAAAATATTCGGACGCACGTCACAACGTTTATGCTTATTCGCTGCGCTCCGGAAACATAACCCGGTATTCCGACGACGGGGAGCCTCAGGGTACGGGCGGGCTGCCTGTCCTTGAAGTTATAAAAAAGAGCGGTTTTAACGACGCAGTAATTGTCGTGACGAGATATTTCGGCGGAATACTGCTCGGGACAGGCGGACTTGTAAGGGCATATTCACAGGCGGCTGCCGATGCCGTGCGGAATGCGGGTATCGTGCGCTTCGCACTCCACGCCGTTTTTGAAGTTTCGCTTTCCTATCAGGATTACAATCGTCTTGCAGGATATCTCTCAGGCATTAAAATTCTCGGCTGTGATTTCGGCGAAAACGTAAAGCTGCGGACTGCGGTGGAAAAAGGTGCTGAGGAGACTTTTACCTTTAAAATTCTTGACGAAACGTCCGGCAGAGCATTAATATCAATTACGGGAGAGGATTACTTTTCCGTATAGTTATGTATAAACCTTAAATTGCCCTGCAAAAAAGAGTACTTTTCTTATTTTTTTGCGTATATTACTATTGTTAAAATATGTGTATCGGAGGCTTTGATGCTTGACGCAAAAACTCTGTATGAAATAGAAAAAAGAACCCTTTCGCCATATGCCTGTTTTACTGAAAACAGCAAGGGAAGAGAGTATCCAATCGGTCCAGACGGCCTGCGCGGGGAATTTCAGCGCGATCGTGACCGTATTCTTCACTCAAAAGCGTTTCGTCGCCTGATGCACAAAACGCAGGTGTTTCTGTCTCCCGAGCATGACCATTACCGCACTCGGCTTACGCACACGCTCGAGGTCACGCAGATAGCGCGCTCAATTTCCAGGGCGTTGCGGCTCAACGAGGATCTTACAGAGGCAATCGCGCTGGGACACGATCTCGGACATACGCCGTTCGGACACGCCGGAGAGCGCGTACTGCGCAAATGCTTCGACGAAAAATTCGCCCACTACGAGCAGAGTCTGAGGGTTGTCGAAAAGCTCGAGCCGCTTAACCTGACATGGGAAGTGCGCGACGGCATCGTACATCACACAAACGGAGGCGCTTCAACCCTCGAAGGCGAGGTCGTTCTTATAGCCGACCATATAGCGTTTATCAACCATGATATAGACGACGCGTGCCGAGGAGGCATAATCGATGTGGGGGATATCCCGTGGGACTGTCTCGCCGGGCTCGGTATGACGCATGGCGAAAGAATAGACTGCATGGTCCGGTCGGTTATAAACGAAAGCGACGGCAAGCCTTACGTCAGGATGGATGAACGGGTAGGCGAGCTGACGGCCAAACTTCGCGAATTCATGTTCGACGCGGTATACCTTAATCCCGTTGCAAAGGGCGAGGAGGTAAAGGCGGAGCAGATGCTTTCTCAGCTTTATTATTATTTTATCGACAACCCGGATGTGCTGCCGAAGGAATATTACGCTACGGTGGATAACGAGGGCAAGGAAAGGGCGGTGTGCGACTATATCGCCGGAATGACAGACAGATACGCGGTCAATCTGTATACGCGTTTGTTTATACCAGATTCGTGGAAAGGATAGGCGAGTATGGATAACGGAGAGGAAATCAGGATTGCGCCGAAATGGCTCAGAATTATCGGCAAAATAATAAAATGGTCAATCATCACGGTTGCGTTTGCGCTTATTGCCTGGCTCTCGCTTCGTGTTATATGGCAGAGAGGTCCCGGCGCATACAGAAAGTACGCGATGACCTCGGCTGCTGAACAGGAGTACAGGCAAAACGGGCTTCATATTTTCAGGCTTGAAGCCCTTAATACAAACGAACTCGGTAAGCTTTTCTACATTGACAGCGTGTACTATACGGAAGAGGAAAGATCGTTTCAGTTCACTCTCCGGTACAATATTTACGCTGAGGGGGCGGCGGGACTGGTGCCCGAGGACCTTCGGTTTTATATGGCTGATTCCGAAGGCAACGTGTACGACAAATACCTTTATAATTTCGAAAACACGGCTATGTACTATCATTTCCTGCTGGTTTTCGAGGACGTCCCGCTCGATGACCTGACCGTAGTCGTGACAAACGGAGGACAGCGGGTAGACTCCTGCGTCGTATTCAGAAAAGACGGCAACATGAAAGAGTACAGAATCTCCGGTTCTGAAAAAAAGGTCGGTGTCTTCAGGGAGGGCACGTGATGAAACCGAAATCATCCGGCGTAACCGTTGCCTACAGGTGCCCGGAATGCGGCAGACCTATATATGGAATGAAAGGTTTTTTCACGCTGAGCGGTGATCTTTTCAGGCTGAAATGCAGTTGCGAATCAGGATCAGTTGCTGAAATAAGGCGTGAGAAAAACAAAACGGTCATTTCGGTTCCGTGTCTTATATGCTCAGGCAGGCACAGTTTTTCGGTGGACGAAAACACGGAGTACTCTGACAGTGTAGTTTCTCTCCGCTGCCCGCTGAGCGGCCTGGAAATAGGGGCCGTCGGAAAGCCCGACGATATTGAGGGCAGTTTCGCTTCGTCTGAGGATTTCCTTGTAAGCGCGCTTGAGGACAGCGGATTTGACAGCTTAGAAAATTTTATTGCCGCAAAAAAGGCGGATGCTAAAAAAAAGAAAAACGATATAGGCGACAGAGTAAGCACCGGCGAGCTTTATTCGGTTATCAGCTGTTTTTTGAGTGAGTTGAACGAAAGACGCGGCATCGTATGCTCATGTCCGCCAGGAGAGCAGTCTCCCGCATGCGGCGTGGGCGAAGACGGGCTTACGATATCATGTGACAAGTGCGGAAAAAAGGCAGTTGTGCCGTTTGCGCAGCTCCTTGATCCGTATTCGCTTGCCGAGATAGACAGGATCGTTTTAAAGTAGATTATGCCGATACCAAGACAGATTATCGAGGAAATTGAATACAGGACCGATATGGTCGGGCTTATATCGGAGTATACTCAGCTCAGGCGCTCCGGAAAAAACTGGATGGGTCTCTGTCCGTTCCACAGCGAAAAGACCGGTTCTTTCTCGGTGGATGCCGAGGACAAGCTGTTTCACTGTTTCGGGTGCGGCGTTGGCGGAAGCATGTTTTCGTTCGTCGGGCTTGCCGAAAATCTGCCTGCGTTTTCGGATCAGGTACGATTTCTAGGTAAACGATGCGGAATCGAGGTGCCTGAAGATGACGGCGGATACCGGGAGACCGTGCCGCGCGAGAAGATCAGGGAAGCCAACAAAGAGGCGGCGAGGTTCTTCTTTTCGTCGCTTACATCAAGCAGCGAGGCGCTCGGATACCTGAAAAAAAGAGAACTCGGCATGCCGCTTGTCCGCCATTTCGGCATAGGCTATGCGCCGGCCGGTTGGGACACGCTGTATAAGCACATGAAACATCAGGGTTTCGACGACGATGTTCTCTTTGCCTCATCTCTGTGCAGAAAGAATGAAAAGGGACTTTACGATTATTTCAGAAACAGGCTTATGTTCCCGATATTCGACGAAAGCGGCGACAATATAGTTGCATTCGGCGGACGGATCATCGGAGACGGCAAGCCCAAGTATCTCAATTCTACCGATACGCCCGTTTACACCAAATCAAGAGTTCTGTTTGGCATGAACTTTGCGCGAAAGAACTGCACCGAAAGCCTGATACTGTGCGAGGGGTACATGGACACGGTCGCGCTGCACGGCGCCGGCTTTAACAATGCCGTTGCTTCATGCGGCACTGCTTTGACGTCAGAGCAGGCAAGGCTGATGAAAAAGCACACCAAAAAAGTCTATATATGCTATGACGCCGACGAGGCGGGCCAGACAAACGCCCAGAAAGCGTTCGAGATTCTGAATAACGCGGGGCTCGAATGCAGTCTTGTGAAGGTTTACGGCGCCAAGGATCCGGATGAGTTTATAAAAAAAAGCGGCGCGGACGCCTTCCGCAAGCTTATAGAAAACAGTGTCTCGAGATTTGACTTTGAATACGGAAGAATAGTTGCCGGCGTCAACATGTCAGACCCCGATCAGAAAATAAAGGCGGCTGACCGTATCGCTGTAGTTCTTTCGAAGATAAACGGGGTGGTTGAACGCGATATATATACAAGAAGAGCGGCGGAGAAAATGGGGATAACCTACGAGGGCCTCAAAAACGACGTCGTCCGTATAATCAGAAACCGCGACAAAAGCGAAGCTAAACAGCAGAACAGGGAAATAATCATGTCTACGCTCGGTTACGGCGACAGGATTAATTCCGAAGCCGTCGGCAGCCGAATGGCAGCGTCGCCGGAGGAGGCTATCATAGGAATTCTCGGCCTTCACCCGGAACTTATTGCGGAGGCTGCGGACGGGGACGTCGGACTTAAACCGGACGATTTCGTTACAACACTTAACAGGCGAGTTTTCGAGAGCATGAATGAACTCCGTTCGGACTTTAAAATATCGTTTATCGGCGACAGGTTTTCGCAGGACGAAATTTCAAGGATTACGGGGTGTATCGAGGCGCGCAGATTTCTCAGCAGCAACGGCACAGAAGAAATTAAGCAATGCGTCCGTAAAGTAAGAGAATACAGATCGGAAAGGGAACTTTCTCTTGACGATCTGCTCAGACAAAAAAGAGAAAAGGACAAAAAAGGGGAGAGACAATAAAATGGCAGGCAGAAATTATTTCAGCGACGAAGACGAATTTGACGAGTCCGAGGACGAAGCGGAAGCGGAGGCGGCGGCCTATCAGGCCGACGGCAGATCATCAAAAATGCAGATGTTCCTCGAGAAAGGGCGCAGCAAGGGCTCGATTACCAGCAACGAGCTTATGTCCGCTATCGAGGACGACGATTACGACGTTAACAGAATAGAAAGCTTTTACGATGACCTTGAATCGATGGGAATCGACATAATCGGTTACAACGACGATTACAGCGATATTTTCGATGAGCAGGAGAGATACGCAACCGCCCAGGGGCTCGAGCAGATGCTGGCAATGGAGGGAATCGCAATAGACGATCCCGTCCGTCTTTATCTGAAGGAAATAGGCTCGGTGCCGCTTCTTGACAGCGACAGGGAACTTTACCTTGCGCAGAGAATGGCCGAAGGCGACGAAGAGGCGCGTCAGGAACTTATAAAGTCAAACCTTCGGCTTGTCGTATCGATAGCGAAAAGATACGTCGGCAAGGGTATGTTCTTCCTCGATCTCATTCAGGAGGGCAACGTCGGACTTATCAAGGCGGTCGAGAAATTCGATTTTCAGAAGGGCTATAAGCTTTCGACATACGCCACATGGTGGATTAGACAGGCGATTACAAGGGCCATCGCCGATCAGGCGAGGACGATACGCATTCCTGTGCACATGGTCGAGACGATACACAAGCTTTCACGCAAGCAGCGCGAGCTGCTGCAGGAAAAGGGCCGCGAACCAACCGACGAAGAGCTTGCGTCGGCAATGGGAATGTCGGTTGAAAAGGTCAGGGATATACTGAAGGTTGCGCAGAATCCGATTTCTCTCGAAATGCCGGTCGGCGAGGAAGAAGATACCCATCTCGGCGATTTTCTTGAGGATGATACGACTCCGGCACCGTCGGACGCCGCAGCGCAGAAGCTCCTGCGCGAGCAGATCGACGAGGTTCTGCATACGCTCACTCCGCGCGAGGAGCAGGTCCTAAAGCTGAGATTCGGTCTAACAGACGGCCGCGCGCGCACTCTAGAGGAGGTCGGAGCGGAATTTGACATAACCCGTGAGCATATCAGGCAGATCGAGGCAAAAGCCCTCCGCAAGCTGCGTCACCCGTCAAGAGCCAAGAAATTAAAGGATTATCTTGACTAATTGTGTTTAAGATGTAAAAAATCGGGAAACGCTATTGACAAAAACGAAGATTTGTTGTAAAATAATATAGAGTATTTGTTATCGGGCATTATCCGATACAGGAGGAAACCCAATGAAAAAAATTCTTGTGTGCCTGCTTCTGGTTGCAGCGATGTGTCTTCCCGTCCTTACGGGATGCAGCGACGACACGACGGTCGACGAAACGACGACCAAGCCGCTGACAATCACGCTTTACGGCATAACCGGAGAAACGACGACAGCTGAGGCGATACAGGCCGTTCAGGATAAGATCAACGAGTATACAGAGGGAAAATTCAACACCCACATTATTCTGCGCCTTTTCCCGGAAGCACAGTATTACAATGAGATAGAATCCCGCCTTGCCGAGATAGAAAAGCGTCTCGCTGACGAGGCGGCTGCTGCAAAAAAGAGGAAGGAAGAGGAGCGCGCCGCAAAACGTGAGAACAGGACGCTTGCGCCTGAAACTACCGTTGAGGCCGTCACCACCGATGCGGAAACCTACGTCGAAAACGGCGCGATAAAAACGGTTTTTCCGGCTGAAAAGAACACGCAGGTCGATATATTTATGGTTCATGGAGCGTCAAAGCTCAATCAGTATTTTGACAACGGCTGGCTCTCGTCGCTCAGCGACGCGCTCGCCAATGATTCCAAAGTGCTGTACAACTATATCGCCACGGATCTGCTTGATGC
This sequence comes from Clostridia bacterium, assembly GCA_017618795.1. GTDB lineage: Bacteria > Bacillota > Clostridia > Oscillospirales > CAG-272 > Colimorpha_A. Next base: position 11,280 of record JAFZTO010000176.1, read on the forward strand.
CGCAAAACTTGAAGTTACCGTCGAGAGCGACTATTCGGTCAGCCGCGGTTCGGTCTACGGCATACCGAATAACAATGTTTTCGGCGAGTACGTATACCTGCTCGTCAACAAGGAAATCGCAGAAAGATTTTATTATAAGCCCGAGGACGTATCCACGCTCGGCAATCTGCAGTATTTCCTGATGGACGCCGCGCGCGACTATCCCGATTACATTACCCTTTACAATAATCCGACGTTCAATATTGAATACTTCACTGAGAACGAGTCTCTTGTCGGAGGCATGATAACCAACACCTCAAAGATATATTCAAGATCTCTCCCGCGCGATATTCTCAATATAACCAGCTATACTAACTCAAGACAGTATATGTATACCTGGAACGAGGAAGGGTATATTGTAGAAGGCGATTACTACTCGCTTCCGGAGGACAGGCAGGTAGCCGCCGCGTTTATAAAGGGCGATATCACCACTCCCGAAAAGTATGAAGACGATTATTATGTAATCACCTATCAGAATCCCACAGCCACAAGAAACGACAGACCCGGAACAATGTTCTGCGTCAGCGCGTACACGTCTAACGTAAACCGCTGCATGCAGATTATAACCGCTCTCCAGACGGTCAAATCTTTCCGCGACACGTTCCAGTACGGAGTTGAAGGCGTCCATTACACGACCGACGAGTACACCGGCATCGTTACGTATCTCAATCAGGATTATTCCATGAATCCCGCCGATACGGGCAACTTGTTCATTATGACGCCGAATACAGGCATGAGCGAGTATATGCTTAAGATGGCAGAGAACAACTGGGCGCTCGCCAAGCAGCACAACCGCAACGTCATAAATTCTCCGTACGTCGCTTTCCCGCTTCGGATAGTTACAAAGGATAACTATAAGACTGTTTCGAACGTCTGGAAGGAAATGTACAACGCTGCGTACGCCGAGGCCAGCCAGGTCGATGGCTTTGACGAGAGCCAATTCGTGTTCGACGAGCCGTATCCGTACGAGTATACCGACGTTATTCTGGAAAAACTTCAGGAACTCAGCGACGAGTACATTCAGAAAATCGACGAGTTCAGGGAGTATGTCGATGAGGAAGGGAACACCGTTACCCTTAAGGATTACATAAAGAAGCTCCGCATAGAATTTGATTCAAGCGAGTATTACAAAATGTACGTCGACGCAACAAACGGTGACTCTCCATACGCTCAGTACAACGCATGGTACGCAAAGAACGGTCCGCAGACCAGCATGTAAACTAAATAATCCGTGAAATCAGGCGGGTAAACCCGCCTGATTTCAGCGGAATAAATCATTCCGCCCTTAGCTCAGCTGGATAGAGTATCAGATTCCGATTCTGAGGGTCACAGGTTCGAATCCTGCAGGGCGGGCCAGAAACAGCCCCGCTTTTTGCGGGGTTTTTCAATTACGTCTTTTTTATAGATCGCGAATATTTCCGTCCGTCAGGCACAATACTGTTGCCCGGCGTTTTTGCCTTAGACAGGTCAGGAAGTATATATAATCGCGCTCGTGATGTGAAAAAAGTATTGTTTTATGAAGAAAAATCCCAAAAACTATTGATTTTTTTTTTTTTGTGGTACAATATTATATAGTTAAAAAAACGGGCGGGAAATAAAGCCCGGAAAAGGAGAAAAACCATGAAAAAAATCGTTAAAATTCTAACAATCGTACTGGCGCTATCGCTCGTAAGTGCGCTGACGCTTGTCGCATCAGCCGAAGACGGGTATCCAGACACGATTGAGATCGTGTTCGGAACGCCTTCGATCGACGGTAAAGTCGGAGACGGCGAATGGGAAGGCGGCACGTGGATGACGCTTGACGCACAGACTCAGAGACAGTGGGCATGGTCCGCTGCAACCGACGGACGCGGCTACCAGAACGTTCAGCCTGCTGAGGACGATCAGTTCAAAAGCGAAATAAAGCTCATGGCCGACGAAGAAAACCTTTATATCATCGAGAGAAGAACGGACGACGCGTATCTGATTTTCGCTGATATAGCCGGCCAGGCCTTCCTCTACGACGGCAACGGAATCTGCATAATGAAAAAAGGCGACGTTTCATCGCTCAGGACCATTTCGTGCCTCGCCGAAGGAGTAACAACAGATAAACCCGTAATAGACGTTCAGGGGCAACAGAACATCGACGGAGTCGAGGCGGCCTCGACCGTCACGGAAAACGGATTCGTTCTTGAGATCAGCGTTCCGTGGAGCGTAATGAGTTCAAACGGCCTTACGCTTAAAGATTTCGCTTCCGGAAATATCCAGATTACATATTACGTTGTCAATATATTCGACGCGGCGTATGAGGAATACGTGGGCCTCGACAGCCAGATACAGAGCGGATGGGTAAAATACAGTTATCAGCTCCAGTATCCCGGCGTGGTTTCGTGGGAAAAGTCTCCGGTCGTCAAAGTGACGGGCGCACCGGATTACATCACGTCCGAAGCGGAAACCGAGCCCGCTCCCGAAACAGTAGTTACCGAGCCTCCGGCAGTCGACACAGCGGATCTCGTTCCGACGGACAACACCGGCAGCGAGCCTGTTCCCGTTGGTTCTTCTGACAAAACGACAGACAAGGCTCCTGCGACCACCGGTACGACTACGGACGGCACCGGATCAAACACAGGTCTGATAATCGGCATCTGCGTAGCGGCCGTTCTTGTCATTGCTGTCGTTGCTGCCGTAATTATTGCTTCTAAGAAAAAGAAATAATTATTTCAGTCTCGTGCGCCTTCCCCGGTCGGGGAAGGCGTACTTTTTGACGGTATTGCCATTACTGCAGAACGTTGTGGAAAACAGCGGGAAATAATCTAAATATATAATAAAAACTGTTTTATGAATAATAAACCCAAAAACTACTGTTTTGTTTTTTTTGAGTATAAGACTATTTGGGTAAAAAACACGGGCGCATTTCAGCCCGAAAAAAGGAGAAAAACCATGAACATTTCAGCAAGAATTCTTGTCGCGGCACTTGCGCTTGTATGCATTCTTGTTTCGTTGTTTGCGTGCGCGGGCAAGAATGATACTCCGAAATCGACCGGCGGTTTATCCGGTGCCACCGAAAGCAATGTTGAGACCGCGCCTCCCGTGATAGACCTTGACGGCGAATCATTTCTTATCTGCGGAGAGCTCGACATGCTGGAGACATTCTTTTTCGAGGAAGAGCAGAGTGACGAGCTGGTCAGCGATGCAAAGTACCGCATGATTTCAAACGTTGAGGAAAAGTACGACGTCGACATCGACATATACGATTCTGGGGTTGTGGCGTATGATCACGTTGGTATGATCAAGTCAATGATAGACGCAGGCGAGACGACTTATTCGCTCGTCGAGATGCACGACGTTCTTGGAACCGACTGCGCCGTGAACGGATATTTCCATAATCTGAAGAACGTGCCGTATCTTGAAACCGAAAGGCCGTGGTGGCACAATGCGGAGGATATGACGATAAACGGCAATCTGTATATGATTTCGACGGATATGACGTATATAGACATTTCCAACACGTGGGCGATTTTCTTTAACAAGCAGCTGATGACCGACTATCAGATCGAATATCCTTACGAAACGGTCAGAAGCGGCGAATGGACGCTTGACAGACTGATCGCCATGACAAAGGACGTTTACTCAGACCTTAATCAGAACAACGAGGTCGACAAGGGCGATATTTACGGTTACTGCGGCGGTCTTACCATGTATGCGTGGATGGAGGCTCTGGGTTGCCCGATGACGGTCATAGATTCCGACGGCATGCTTGCCGTTACGGATCAGATTTCAAAGGTTTCCGATATAGCTTCGAAAATGTACGAATGGCTTCACAATTCCATCGGAGCGAAAACATCAGGAGCTTCAGATTACTTTGATTACGAAGGATTTATGGACGGACAGTACATGATGTTCCAGGGCCCTATAAAATTCGCCGCAAATCAGCTCCGCGCGCTTGACGGATTCGAGTACGGCGTGCTGCCTATGCCGAAGTACGAAGAAAAGCAGCCGTCGTATATTACGACTTCAATGTCCTATCCGTTCTGGATCCCGTCCAGTGTGGGTGAAGAACAGACCCGTGTGACCGGGCTGATGGTGGAGGCGCTTTCGTGCGAAGGCTACAACACCCTTATTCCGGCATATTACGAAAAGGCTTTGAAGGATAAATACAGCCCCGGGGATACCGATTCTGAAATGATTGAAATAATTCACGGAAGCCGCCGCCCCGATATTGTCAGGTATTACAACCTTAGCGGCGGAATCCAAGGGATGTACCACATTCTTTACGACGTGTATACAAGCGGGAACACCGACATAATGTCGTATTTCGACAGCAAACTCGCGTCTACCACCGAACTTCTCAACATTTACAACAGGGCATACGGCTTTTAACTTGCTGTTATTTGACAGATGCGGTAAACCAAAGGCCGCGAAATTCTGCGGAAAGCTTTAGATAAACGATAGTTAAATCATGGTATCCGTCCGTAGACAGGGTGTCGGTCATTCTTAAAGAAGCAGGCAGCCCGGAGTGCGGTATGAGAGTTATACCGTTTTATCCATGTCAGATATCTTTGCCCGAATCTGTTCCATACAGGATCAGCGACGGCAATAAAATTCTCGACACCGTACTGTCTGACGGGCATATAACTGTTACACAGGATAATGTAACATACACATTACTTGTCTGACAAGGGTTAAGAAATACCGCAGGTTCTTTCGCGGTATTTCCCAAATCCAAAAAAGAATTATGGAAAAAGAATTTATTTTTAATCTTTTTCCGTTTTTTACATGTTTTTTCTCTCCCGTGCATTCATCAAGGCGAAAAAAAGGTGTATAATTTATTAACGATGAAAGAATTGGGTGATTATGTTTTCAAGGCTTGATCTGAAAGCGGAAAGAAGGGTGCTCGACGCAAACTACTGCATTATGCAGCATCCGGTGTTGCATCCGGACAGGACTCTGGACTGTCACGAGCTGATTTATATGCTTGACGGCGAATGGACAATAAATCAGGGCGGTGAGGAATTGACCCTGAAAAACGATGACGTTGCGCTGCTTTTTGCCGGCGAGCATCATTTCGGAACCGTTCCATGCAGACCCGATACAAAAATGATGTATCTCAATATTTCTTTCGCTGAAGGCGATATGAAGAACTGCGGAAAAGACAGCAGGTTTGCGGACGTGTTTCCATCGGTTATTTCATGCAGATCCAATTCCAGGATCAACAGGCTGTTTGCGGATGCGATCTATTATTCTCATATTGACAGCGTGACAGGGGAGCTTATTCTCTCGTCTCTCGTAAAACTCGTTCTTTGTGAAATATCCAATCTTTTCCGCGTTGAGCCGTCGGCAAATCTTCCTATCTACAGAACCGTTAAAATGATGCAGAAGGAACCGGATAAATTCTTTTCCGTTGACGACCTGGCAAAAGTGACGTTTGTTTCGACCAGAACGCTGAGCGAGCTGTTTAAAAAAACGTTCGGACTTACCCCGCATCAGTATCAGATACGGGAAAAGATAAATCTCGTAAAAAAAGACCTGTCCGAATATCCCGGTCTTTCGCTCCGTGTTCTCGCGGAAAGATACGGCTTTACGGATGAATTCCATCTAAGCAAAGTTTTCAAAAAAGAGACAGGAATCTCACCGAGAGAATACAGGCACAGGATGAAACAGATTAAAAATCCGTAAAGGATTAAGATAATAAGGAGAAAAAACATGAAAAAGCTTATATGCACTTTTCTTGCGCTGATTCTCGCCGCGTTGTGCTTTGCCGGATGCGCAGGAAATAAGACTCCCGTAACATCCGGTGACACGAACGGTTCTTTGCCGGGCAGCAGCGACGTAACTCCTGACATTCCTGTAATCGATTTTGACGGCAGGGATTTCAATGTTTACGGAGAAACCCAGATACTTCAGACGTTCTTCTATGCCGATGAGCCTGGAACCGAGATCA